>JAFLSH010000036.1:0-10655 GCA_022511055.1 Prevotella sp.
TGACGAAGATGTACCGCCTGACGGGCGAACAGAAATATCTGGACAAGCTCTATGAGAACCTGCTCTACTGCGACAGCATCATGCTCGACCGTGAGAGCGGCCTCTACTTCCGCGACGGCAAGTATGTCTACCCGAAGCACAAGTCGGCCAATGGCAAAAAGGACTTCTGGGCGCGCGGTGACGGCTGGGTGCTGGCAGGGCTGGCCAAGGTGCTGCAAGACATGCCTGAGAGCTATGTGCGCCAGCCTTTCTTCGTCGAGAAGTACACCACGTTGGCGCGCGCCGTGGCCAAGGCACAGCGGCCGCAGGGCTACTGGACACGCTCCATGCTCGACCCCGCCCACGCGCCTGGGCCGGAGACCTCGGGTACGGCCTTCTTCTGCTACGGTCTGCTGTGGGGTGTCAACAACGGCTACCTGTCTAAGCGGGAGTTCGCGCCGGTCATCGACCGGGCGTGGCGCTACCTGACGGAGACGGCCATGCAGGCCGACGGTCGCGTGGGCTATGTGCAGCCCATCGGCGAGCGGGCCATTCCCGGCCAGACGGTCGATGCCAACAGTCAGGCCAACTTCGGTGTCGGGGCGTTCTTGTTGGCGGCCTGCGAATACCGCCGCTATCTGGAGCGGTAAGGCTGCGGCTGCCGTCGGCACGGCTTGCCGTGCCGGCACATAAAGAAAAAAAGGGGCTTTCACCACTGACGGTGAAAGCCCTTTTCTGTTATCTGGATGTTTCTTGTTTTTTTAGAAATCCATGTGGTCGAGTGCGTCGCTGAAGTCTTTCGGCTCGTGGTTGTCAGCGGGGTCGCGATACTCGTCAGCCGGCTTCTGCGCCGGAGCCTCCTGCTGATGGTCGCCGCCACGGTGGTCGTTGCGGTCGCCACGCTCAGGACGGCGCTCACGACGGTCGCCACGCTCCGGGCGTTCACGGCGCTCGCCGCGCTGGGGGCGGTCGCCACGCTCGCGGCGGGCAGGGCGCTCAACGTAGTCGGCAGGCTTCTCAATCAGCACACGGTGCGACAGCTTGTACTTGCCGGTCTTCGGGTCAATCTCGAGGAGCTTCACCTGGATGTGGTCGCCCTCCTTGATGCCAGCCTCCTCGACCGTCTCCAGCCGCTTCCAGTCAATCTCAGAGATGTGGAGCAGGCCGTCCTTGCCCGGCATAATCTCGACGAAGCAGCCGTAGGGCATGATGGAGCGTACCACGCCGTCGTACACCTCGCCCACCTCGGGGATGGCCACGATGGCGCGAATCTTGGCAATGGCAGCATCGATAGACTCCTTGTTGGGGCCGCTGACCTGCACCTTGCCCACACCGTCGACCTCGTCGATGACAATGGTCGAGCCGGTGTCTTCCTGCATCTGCTGGATAATCTTTCCGCCCGGGCCAATGACGGCACCGATGAACTCCTTCGGAATCTCGAAGGCTTCGATGCGTGGCACCTGTGGCTTCAGCTCAGCGCGTGGCTCGGCTATGGTGTCGGTGATGCAGTTCAGAATGTGTTCGCGACCGGCCTTGGCCTGCATGAGTGCTTTCTCGAGGATGTCGAATGACAGGCCGTCGCACTTGATGTCCATCTGTGTGGCAGTCAGACCGTCGCGTGTGCCGGTGGTCTTGAAGTCCATGTCGCCCAGGTGGTCTTCGTCGCCGAGGATGTCGGAAAGCACGGCGTACTTGTCCTCGCCCGGATTCTTAATCAGACCCATGGCGATGCCAGAGACGGGCTTCTTCATCGGAACGCCCGCATCCATCAGTGCCAGCGTGCCGGCGCAGACGGTGGCCATAGAGCTGGAGCCGTTGGACTCGAGAATCTGTGAGACTACGCGTACGGTATAGGGGAAGTCTTCGGGAATCTGACCCTTCAGACCGCGCCATGCCAGGTGGCCGTGACCAATCTCGCGGCGGCCTACGCCGCGCTGTGCCTTGGCCTCGCCCGTGCAGAACGGGGGGAAGTTATAGTGCAGCAGGAAGCGCATGTAGCTCTTGTCCAGCACATCGTCGACCAGCTTCTCGTCGAGCTTCGTGCCCATAGTGACGGTAGTCAGCGACTGTGTCTCGCCACGGGTGAAGATAGAGCTTCCGTGAGGCATGGGCAGCGGCGACACTTCGCACCAGATGGGGCGAATCTCGTCGGTCTTGCGGCCATCGAGGCGGATGCCCTCGTCGAGAATGCAGCGGCGCATGGCATCGCGCTCCACATCGTGGTAGTAGCGGTCCATCAGGCCGTACTTCTCGTCAAGCTCGTCTTCGGTCATGTCGGCATGCTCGGCGGCATACTTCTCCTTGAAGTCAGTCAGAATCTGTGCGAAGGCATCAGCACGCTGATGCTTCTCCAGCGCCTGCTTCGTCACGTCGTAGGCGGGCTGGTAAAGCTCCTTGTTCATGCGCTCGCGCAGCGGCTCGTCGTTCACTTCGTGGTCGTACTCGCGCTTCACGTCTTTGCCCAGCTCCTTTGAGAGTTCGGCCTGCAGCTCGCACATGGGCTTGATAGCCTCCATGGCAGCCTTCAGAGCGCCGAGCAGGTCTTGCTCAGACACTTCCTTCATCTCGCCCTCGACCATCATGATGTTCTCGGCCGATGCACCGACCATGATGTCCATGTCGGCCTCCTTCATCTGCTCGAAGGTGGGGTTGATGACGTACTCGCCGTTCACACGGGCAACGCGGACTTCCGAGATGGGGCACTCGAAAGGTATATCCGAGCAGGCCAGGGCCGTCGAGGCAGCGAATCCGGCCAGTGCATCGGGCTGGTCAACGCCATCGGCGCTGAGCAGCATCACATTTACGAATACTTCTGCGTGATAGTTACTTGGGAAAAGCGGACGAAGCACACGGTCCACCAGGCGTGATGTCAGGATTTCATTGTCGCCGGCTTTGCCTTCGCGCTTGGTAAAACCACCGGGGAAACGACCGGCGGCGGCATACTGTTCACGATAGTCTACCTGCAGAGGCATGAAATCTGTTCCGGGAACTGCATCTTTTGCGGCACAAACAGTGGCGAGCAGCACGGTGTTGTTCATGCGGAGCATGACCGAGCCGTCAGCCTGTTTTGCCACTTTCCCGGTTTCAATGGTGATGGTCCTGCCATCAGCCAATTGAAGGGTTTTTGTAATTACGTTCATCTTGTTTTAAAACATCTAAAAATAAAAAATAATGCGCACCTGCGCAAAAAAACTTCGCAAAGGTACACATTATTATATGAATAAACGAAAAAAAGCCGATATTTTTCGTTTTATTATGAATTATTCTGCAAAAGTGGCAAAATAAGCGGTGCAAACATCGCGCCATTCGCAGGCATTTCCTAACTGTATGTGCAGGCGGTCGTCGACCTCTTGCCACCGCTGTTCGTCAATGGCCGGTTTGGCGGCGCGCCAGATGCGGATGAAGTCCTCCACCTCGCTGACACCGCGCTGGTAGCGGTATTGCAGCTCTTCCAGGAGTGTGCGCCCGCTGTTCATGCGCCGGGTCCAGGGCACGTGGTGAAACCACAACAGGAAGCGCTCCGGGCAGGTGTTGATGTCATCGAAGAGCGAGCAGTAGGGCTCGCGGTACTGCGAGGTGGCATCGGTGCCGGCGTGTGAACGGTCGAAGCCAAGCCCCTGCTTGTCGGCCTTGTGGTAGTAGACGGGGCACCATTCTATGGGGTAGTTGGCCTTGAAGCCGTCAGGCTCGGGGCCGTAGTGGTGGTCGAACTTGAAGATGTGGTGCAGCCCCAGCGGCATCATGTAGTCGACACACGCCTCGCGGCTTCGCAGCATCATGCTTCTCAGCGACTGGAAGGGCTGCTTGTCGGCGGCGCTGAGCGAGAAGGTCTGCGCCAGCCATTCCCCGGCAATGTCTTCTGACTTGAGCGACGGGTTCCACGCCAGTCGGCCGAAGGCGTACCAGTTGGCCTGTGCGAAGTGGTGGCCGCACCAGTTCTTGTCAGTGCCGATATTGGCCACGCCGGCCACGCCCTTCAGGCGGCTGGGGGCGACGTAGGCGAAGAACTCGCGCCACATGGGTGCCAGATAGACCAGGTGGAAGCTGTGCCCCAGGTATTCCTGGGTGATTTGCAGCTCGGCCAGCTGGGGTGTCTGCTGCATCTGGTCGAAGATGGGGGCGTAAGGCTCGCGCGGCTGGAAGTCGAGCGGCCCGTTCTTGGACTGTAGGATGACATTCGGGCGGAACTTTCCGTCATCGGCCTTGAACTCAGAGACGGCCTGCTTCACGCGGTCTTCGCCCTTGTGCTTGGAGCCGTAGACAAATGAGCGCCAGATGATAGTGCCGCCGTAGGGTGCGACGGCATCGGCCAGCATGTTGGCACCGTCACTGTGGGAACGGTCATAGTCGCCCGGGCCGGGCTGCCCTTCGGAGTTGGCCTTCACCAAGAAGCCGCCGAAGTCGGGAATGCTCTTGTAAACCTCCTTCGCCTTAGCTTTCCACCATGCTTTCACCTTTGCGTTCAGCGGGTCGGCCGTCTTCAGCTTGCCCAGTACCATGGGCGAGGCGAAGTTGACCGACAGGTAGACCTTGATGCCGTAGGGGCGCAGCACATCGGCCACGGTCTTCACCTGGGCGATGTAGGCCGGAGTCAGTATGTTGGGCGATGCGTTCACGTTGTTGAGAACGGTGCCGTTGATGCCTATCGAGGCGTTGGCGCGGGCGTATGCCTTGATGCGCTCGATGTCGGGCGTGGGCTGCTCGGGATTCCAGAAGATGCTCCGCCCGGCATAGCCGCGCTCGATAGTACCATCCAGATTGTCCCAGTGATTCAGTATGCGCAGCTTGAAGTAGGGGGCTGAGCCGGTCCGCTCGCCCCTGAGCAGGGCGTACGCACCGTAGAGCAGGCCGCGCTCGGTCTTGGCTTTCAGTGTCTTGCCGTTACCCTCGATGACGTAGGCTTCATCATCGGTCAGGTTGGGGTCTATGACCAGGTTTACCGCCTCGCCTTCGTAGTATTTGCGCAGCTCTTCAGCCGCCAAAGTTCCCTCTGCGCCCGTTACCGTGGCTTTGTTCACGGGCTGGTTTCTCAGCCACAGCTGGCTGCCGTCTTCTGCCTGCGCACCGAGGCATACCGCCAGTGTCAGCAGGGTAAATAACCATTTCTTTGTCATAATTGGATGTGCGATTATGTTATTTGTGAGTGCAAAGATACGGATTATTTCCCAAAACAGACTTTCTTTCCATCTGTTTTTTATCGCAAATCGTATCATTCCATTGCACCCGCCATACCTAAAATCACGTTAAAAAGGGCAGACTATGAGGTTTTTCCCGAAAAAATCAGTATCTTTGCCTCAAATTTTACTACTGAACTATGAAAAGATTCTTTTATGCGCTGTTTATGGGGTGGTGGCTTTGCGTTTCTGCAAGTGCAGACGGCCGCCGCGAGTTGTTGGATGCTGGTTGGCAGTTCGCTCTTGGCGAGATGCCCGCAGACTGGCGGCAGGTAGACCTGCCGCATGACTGGTCGGCAGAGCTGCCCGCCACGAAAGATGCGCCGGCGGGCGGTGCCGGCGGCTACCGCCAGACCGGCTTGGGCTGGTACAAGAAGACACTCACCTTAGGGCGCGAGAGCGAAGGGCGCTTGCTGCAGCTCTACTTCGAGGGGGTCTATATGAACGCGCAGGTCTATGTGAACGACTCGCTGGCCGGCGGGCATCCCTACGGCTACTCTTCGTTCTTTGTCGACATAACGCCATACATCAGGCAGGGCAAGAACGAGATACGGGTGCGGGTAGACAACAGCCAGCAGGTGAACAGCCGCTGGTACACCGGCTCGGGCATCTACCGCCATGTCTGGCTCATCAACACCCCCAAGGTGCATATTGAGAACTGGGGCGCACAGGTTACGAACAGTGCCGAAGGCCCTGTGCTGACGGTGCGGGTGAGAAACGACGACACCACGCCCCATCGGGTGGGCATGTTCGGCCAGGAGCGGCTGCTCAGCCCCGACTCTGCCTGCTCTTTCGTGAAGCGTATCGACACCGCCGGCCTGAAGCGCTGGTCGCCCGACCAGCCCGCACTTTACACGGAGCGGGCAGAGCTGACTGAAAACGGGCGCGCCATTGATGCGGAGACCGTTACCTACGGCTGGCGGACCGTGGAGTGGGATGCCAGGCAGGGGCTGCGCCTGAACGGTCAGCCGCTGAAGCTGAACGGTGCCTGTGTGCATCACGACAACGGCATTCTCGGCGCTGCCAGTCACGACGAGGCCGAATACCGAAAGGCGCGCCTGCTCAAAGAGGCGGGCTTCAACGCCGTGCGCACCAGCCACAACCCGCCTGCCGAGGCTTTTCTCAGGGCCTGCGACGAGTTGGGTCTGCTGGTCATTGACGAGGCTTTCGACGGATGGCGCGAAAAGAAAAACGAGAACGCACACGACTACCACGAGCTGTTTGACCAGTGGTGGCAGAAGGATATGGAGGCCATGGTGCTGCGCGACCGCAACCACCCCAGCATCTTCTGCTGGTCGACCGGCAACGAGGTCATTGAGCGCAAGCATATCGGCGTGATTAAGACTGCCCACCAGCTGGCCACGCTCGCACGCCAGCTGGGCGACGGCCTGCCCGTTACTTCGGCCTTGGCGGCGTGGGACAGGGATTGGGATATCTACGACCCGCTGGCCGCCGAGCATGACATTGTGGGCTATAACTACATGATACACATGGCCGAAAGCGACCACCGCCGCGTACCCGACCGCGTGATGATGCAGACCGAGAGCTACCCGCGCGATGCCTGGCGGAACTACGAGCGCACTATGAAGCACCCCTACATAGTCGGCGACTTCGTGTGGACAGGCATCGACTATCTGGGCGAATCGGGCATTGGCCGTTGGTACTACGAGGGCGAGGTGCCGGGCGAGTCGTGGGAGCGCCCGCTCTATCCGTGGAACGCCGCCTACTGTGGCGACATTGACCTGATAGGCTGCCGCAAGCCCATCTCCTATTACCGTTCCATGCTCTGGAACGAGGGCGAGCCGCTCTATATGGCCGTGCGCGAGCCAGACGGCTACTACGGCAAGGTGAAGACCACCATGTGGAGTACGTGGCCCACGTTTGAAAGCTGGACCTGGCCGGGCTGGGAGGACAAGCCCATTGAGGTGGAGGTCTATAGCCGCAAGCCCAGCGTGAAGCTCTACCTGAACGACCAGCTGGTGGGCGAGCAGCCGACCAAGGAGATGAAGGCTACGTTCACCCTGCGCTACGCGCCCGGTACGCTCCGTGCCGAGGCCGGCGGCGAAACCGTTTCGTTGGCCACGGCCGGCGAGCCTGCCGCCCTGCGCCTGACGGTGGAGAAGGGTCAGGTGTCGTTTGTCACCATTGAGGTGGTCGACCGCGAGGGTCGCCTCTGCCCCAATGCCGACCCGCTGCTGCATTTCAGCCTGAAGGGTAGGGGGCAGCTGCTGGCAGTGGGCAATGCCGACATCAAGGACACCGCCGCCTTCGTTGGAACGGAGCGCAAGGCATGGAAGGGCCGCGCCCTCTGCGTAGTGAGGGGAGAGGGCCGGCTGACGGTGGCCGCCGATGGTTTGAAGCCAACAACAATAACAATAAAAACTCGATGAAACCGTTCATTTTAGCATGTTCTTCCTTGGCGTTTGCGCTTCTCCCGGCACAGGGCGCGACCTATGTTGTCGATGTCAGCGCGCCACGCCAGACAGTCAGTCACTTCGGCGCTTCCGATGCCTGGTCTATGCAGAATATCGGCGTGTGGCCAGACACGGTGGCACAGGCGCAGATAGCCGACTGGCTTTTCTCGTTAGAGACCGACGGCGACGGCCAGCCCCGCGGCATCGGCCTCTCGCTCTGGCGCTTCAATCTCGGTGCGGGCAGCAGCGAGCAGGGGCGCGAATCGCAGATTAACCGCGGCACTCGCACTGAGTGCCTGATGAATGCCGACGGCACTTTCGACTTTACCAAGCAGGCGGGTCAGCGCCGCTTTCTGCGGCTGGCCAAAGCGCGCGGCGTGCCCCATTTCCTGGCTTTCCTCAACTCGGCGCCGGTCTACTTTACGGAGAACGGCCTGGCTACCAACACCGGCCGCGGCGGCACTATCAACCTGAAGGCCGATGCCTTCGACGGCTTCGCCAGTTTCATGGCCAAAGCCCTGAAAGGCATTGAGGCCAACGATGGCATTCACTTCGACTACCTCTGCCCGGTCAACGAGCCCGACGGCCACTGGAACTGGCTCGGGCCCAAGCAGGAAGGTTCGCCTGCCACCAACCGCGAGATTGCGCGACTGGTGCGCGAGACCAGCCGTGCCCTGACTGCCGAGGGGCTGACCACACAGGTCATGGTCGACGAGTCGAGCGACCTGCGCTGTCTGTTAGGCATCTACGAGACAACCTGGGAGCGCGGCAACACTATCAGCACTTTCTTTGACAAGGACAGCACGGCGACCTATCTGGGCGACACGCCCCACGTGCCGCGCCTCATTCTCGGCCACAGCTACTGGACCAACACGCCCATTCCCTACATGAAGACCATCCGCCAGCAGCTGCGCGATGTCTGCCGTGCCCACGGCATTGGCTTCTGGCAGACTGAGCTGTGCATTATGCAGAACGACAAGGAGATTGGCGGCGGCGGAGGCTATGATTTCTCGATGAAAACGGCACTTTACGTGGCGCGGGTCATTCACCACGACCTGAAATACGCCGATGCCGAGAGCTGGTCTTGGTGGCGCGCCTGCGGCGGTGACTATAAAGACGGGCTGATACGGGTCTACGACCGCGAGCAGCGCGGCCGCGACTCCAAACTGCTCTGGGCGCTTGGCAATTACAGCCGTTTTGTGCGCCCCGGTGCCGTGCGCTACGAGGTCGGCGGCCCTGACGAAGACCCCTACGGCCAGATGGTGACCGCCTTTCGCAACCAAGACGGCAGCTGGGCGGTGGTAGCCATCAATTATGCCGATGAAACCGCCGATTTTAAGCTCTCGCTGCCCGACGGCAAGCGCCACCGCTGGCAGGCTTACCGCACCAGCGAGGAGGAGACCCTGAAGCCTGTGGGCAGCCCGACCGTGCTGCCGCCCCGCAGTATTACCACCTTTGTCGACAAACCCCTGAAGTGATGCGAAAACTATTGTCTCTGCTCTTTCTGTGCCTGTGTTGCGCTGCCGGGGTGCGCGCCCAGCTGCCGTTAGACAGCGTGGAGGCTCGCTTGCGGCAGGCGCCTGTGCAGGAGAAGGTCTATCTGCACCTTGACAATACGTGCTATTTCAAGGGCGACACCATCTGGTACAAGGCATACGTAGTCAGGGCCGACGACCTGACCTATACCGACATGAGCCGCATACTCTACGTTGAGCTGGTGTCGCCCGACGGCATGGTGGTTGAGCGCCACAACGTGATAGTCTCCGGGCAGGGCTACAGCGACGGCAGCTTTGCCCTGCAAGACTCCATCTACTCCGGCTTCTACGAGCTGCGCGCCTACACCCGCTGGATGCTGAACTTCTGTGTCAGCGAACACCCCTATACCCGCAAGGACTACGAGGCTTTCTACAACCGCCAGATGGCCCGTGACTTCTTTCGCCAGTTCGATGCGGTCTATTCCCGTGTGATTCCTGTCTACGAGCGCCCCGAGACACCCGGCGACTACGGTGCAAAATACATTGTCAGCCGACCGAAGACCCGACTTGAGAAGGAGGAGAAGGAGCGGCTCACGGCCACCTTCTATCCCGAGGGCGGCCACCTGATAGCCGGGCGGCGGTGTCGCGTGGCTTTTGAGTTGCAGAACGAGGAGGGCGAGCTGCAAGACCTTACGGGGCAGCTGGAGATTCCCGGCCAGTCTGCCGCAGTCACTATACAGACCACCCACCGCGGGCGGGGCAGCTTTGAGGTGACCGTTCCTGAGAGCGGGCGGCTGAAGGCCCGGTTTAGCTATCGCGACAAGACCTACGACTTCGACCTGCCGAGGACCGAGAAAGCCGGCTGCGCCCTGCGTGTGGAGGCTGCCGGCGACAGCCTCTTAGCCGACGTTGCCCTTGTGGGGCTGCCTGATGCCGACTACGGCGTGGCCGTGCTTTGCCGGGGTGTGCTTCGGCATTTCCAGAAGGTCAGCGGCTCAGCCCGCGTGGCCATTGACGGCGCACAGCTGCCCACGGGTGTCAACAACCTGCTGGTTATCGATGCCGCGGGCCGACCCCTTGCCGACCGCCTCTTCTTTGTCAATCACCACGACTACGGCCTGCAGCCCATCACCGTCAGCGAGCCCCGCGACACCTACGAGCCTTTCGCACCGATACGGCTCGACTTCCAGGCACCCGCCGATGCCGGCCACATCTCCATAGCCGTGCGCGACGGCGCGACCGACGAGCCGACCTTCGACACGGGCAACATGCTGACCGACCTGCTGCTCTCCAGCGAGCTGAAGGGCTTCATTGCCTACCCCGACTATTATTTCGAGGCCGACGATGCCGAACACCGGCAGGCGCTCGACCTGCTGATGATGGTGCAGGGCTGGCGGCGCTACGACTATCAGGAGCTGACCGCCGAACAGCCGCTGCGCTATCAGCCCGAGCAGACCATGACCGTGGAGGGGGCTGTCTACCCGACGGGCGATGCCGATGACTTCGAGGAAAGCGAGCTGCGCTACTGGGCGTGGGGCGTTTTCGGCCACGACCGATATGAGTATGGCGAGCTGGAGCCAGAGTCGTTTTACCAGACCGAGTACCGCAAGCTC
>JAFLSH010000036.1:10755-14302 GCA_022511055.1 Prevotella sp.
AACTACGGCATCGACCGCGGCGGGCTGAACTACGAGGTGACCGTTGAGGCCGAGCTGGTGTTCGAAGACGACATAGCCACCGTGGCGCTGGAGACCGACAACGGCGGCCACTTTGCCTTCAACGTGCCCCCTTATTACGGCGAGGCCATTCTCTTTCTGAAAGCCTACAAGACAGACATCAGCGACAAGCGGCGCAAGCGCATCGACACGAAGGGCATACTCGACGAGACCGCGTGGCCGGAGTTCTACGTGAAGCGCGACCTGTTCTACCCCGTTTTTGCCAGGAAATACAGCTTCTACCAGTGCCATCTGCCCGATGAGCAGAACGGCATGGGCGTTGACGACGGCACGCTGATGCCCGAGATTGAGCGCATATCGAAGATGGATGCCCAGCTGCGCAATGTCAACGTGCAGGGCCGGCGCCGCCGTGGCCGCCATGCCATCGACTACTCGAAGCCCGCCTGTGTCTACGATGCGCACGAACTCTACAACCTGGTGACCGACCGCGGCCTCTCCTTCGGCCGCTATGATGCCAGCATGTTCCCCTTTCAGGTCAGCATGGCCCTGCTCGGCAACTACAACAGCAATCGCCAGATGCAGGTCATGGCGCGCCTGAACGACGGGATGACCACCCCCTACGTGTTCTACCGCAACTTCAAGCCCGGACTGACCGTGATGATGCACCCGCAGTTCTTGAGCGACAAGGTAATCCAGCGCGACATTAAGCTGAACAGGCAAGACAAAATCAGGCTCTACACCGACTTCGAGCTGCGCAACGACGACAAGCGCGTGGAACAGCAGTCTGAGACGGCCGACGTGACACTCGACTTCATGCTGGTGGCCGACGAGGGCAAGCGCTACACCTTCCGCGACCGCCGCATGATTCTGAAGGGCATGACCGAGCCTGCCGACTTCTACCACCCCGACTACAGCCGCCAGCCCCTGCCCGGCACGGTGGCGGACTACCGCCGCACGCTCTATTGGAATCCCAACGCCCAGCTCGACGGCGAGGGGCGCTTCACCGCCACGTTCTACAACACGGGCAAGCAGACCCGCATCAAGGTGAGCGCCGCCGGACTGACCGCTGCCGGACAGCCACTTACGACAAAACAATAAAGAACAACAATAACAACCAAAACAAGATGATGAAAACAACAAAGCTATTCAAACACCTGACGCTGGCGGCCATGCTCATGGCAGCGCCCGCCACCGTGCAGGCCGCAGCCGCCCAGAAACCCGGCACGTTTGCCGTGGGCGACAAGACGTTTCTGCTCAACGGGCAGCCTTTCGTGGTGAAGGCCGCCGAAGTGCATTATCCCCGCATTCCCCGCCCCTACTGGGAGCATCGCATCAGGATGTGCAAGGCGCTGGGCATGAACACGCTGTGCCTCTATGTGTTCTGGAACATTCATGAGCAGCGGGAGGGCGTGTTCGACTTTACCGGCAACAACGATGTGGCCGAGTTCTGCCGCCTGGCACAGAAGAACGGCATGTATGTCATTGTGCGCCCCGGCCCCTATGTCTGCGCCGAGTGGGAGATGGGCGGCCTGCCCTGGTGGCTGCTGAAGAAGAAGGACATTCGCCTGCGTGAGCGCGACCCCTACTTCATGGAGCGCGTGAAGATTTTCGAGCAGAAGGTGGGCGAGCAGCTCGCACCGCTGACAATCCAGAACGGCGGCCCGATAGTCATGATTCAGGTGGAGAACGAGTACGGCTCCTATGGCGAGGACAAGCCCTATGTCTCAGAGATTCGCGACTGCCTGCGCACGATTTATGGCGATGAAATGGCGCTTTTTCAGTGCGACTGGTCTTCTAATTTCGAGAAGAACGGCCTTGACGACCTGACGTGGACCATGAACTTCGGCACGGGTGCTAACATCGACCAGCAGTTCCGCCGCCTGGGCGAGCTGCGCCCCAACGCCCCGAAGATGTGTTCCGAGTTCTGGAGCGGCTGGTTTGACAAGTGGGGCGCACGCCACGAGACGCGCCCGGCCAAGGACATGGTGGAGGGCATGGATGAGATGCTGTCGAAGGGCATCTCCTTCTCGCTCTACATGACCCACGGCGGCACTTCGTTTGGCCACTGGGCCGGCGCCAACTCGCCCGGCTTCGCCCCCGACGTGACCAGCTACGACTACGATGCACCTATCAACGAGTACGGACAGGCCACGCCCAAATACTACGAGCTGCGCACGATGATGGCAAAGTATGCCGACGGCAAGCTGCCCGCCGTGCCCGCTCCCGCCGCGCCTGTTGTCACCGTTCCGAAGTTTGAGCTGAAGGAGTTTGCCCCCTTCTTCTACGGAACGAAGGGGGAAGAAGCCAAGACGGCCGGTGGCCTCAAGACTTTCGAGGAGATGGACCTGGGCTGGGGCTCTATGTTCTATGCCACGGCCCTGCCCGATATTCCCGTTCAGAGTGTGCTGACGGCCGACGTTCACGACTACGCCCAGGTGTTCATCGACGGCAAGTTCGTGGGGCGGATTGACCGCGTGAAGAACGAGCGCTCTGTCACCCTGCCGCCGGTCAAGTGCGGCCAGCGACTGGTCATTCTGGTTGAGGCCATGGGCCGCATCAACTTCGGCCGTGCCATCAAGGACTTCAAGGGCATTGTCTCTGACGTGACCATTACCGCCGAGAACGACAGATACGAGACCGTCTGGAAGCCCCGCGAGTGGGAACAGTACCCCATCTCTGACGACTACGCACAGGCCGTTGCCGCCTTCGGCGTGAAGGGCTCTTCTTACGCAGAGCCGTTCACCGGCGGCGACCTGAAGCCCATCGGCTACTACCGCGGCCACTTCAACCTGAAGAAAGTGGGCGACACGTTCCTGAACTTCGAGACGTGGGGCAAGGGTCAGGTCTATGTCAACGGCCATGCCATGGGCCGCATCTGGAGCATCGGCCCGCAGCAGACGCTCTACGTGCCGGGCTGCTGGCTGAAGAAGGGGCAGAACGAGGTGGTTGTGCTTGACGTGGTAGGCCCCCGCGAGCCTGTGGTCTGGGGTCAGGACACGCCCGAGCTGAACAAGCTGCAGCTGGAGAAGTCGACCAAGCACAACAACATTGGCGACAAGCCCGACCTGAACAGCGCCACCCCCATAGCCCTCTCGGCCGCTGGCGGCGCTGCCGTTGCCACCGCCGCTGCCGGCAACGGCTGGCAGACCTTCCGCTTCGCCGCGCCGCAGAAGGGGCGCTACCTTGCCATCGAGGTGCTTTCCACGCAGAAGGCCAACGACCGCGTGGCCATAGCCGAGCTGTACCTGCAGGGTGCTGACGGCAAGCGCCTCTCGCGTGAGCCGTGGACCACGAAGTACGCCAACTCTGAGGAGGAGAACGGCAACCACACCGGCGACAAGGTGTTCGACCTGCAAGAGAGTACCTACTGGCAGACGGAGCGCGGCGCACAGGCCCCCCATCTGCTGGTCATCGACCTCGGCAGCGAGCAGACCGTGACGGCACTGGAGTATCTGCCGCGCGCCGAGCAGGGTGCGCCCGGCAGCATCAAGGAGTTCCGCATGTACCTCTATTAATGCCCTCCCTCGGC
>JAFLSH010000037.1 GCA_022511055.1 Prevotella sp.
CGGTCTTGTAGACACGGTCGTCTTGGTCGTTACGGATAACGGGGCGGTTGGTGGGGATTTCCACCACATCCAGTTTATAGATATCCCAGAACTCACCAGCCTCAGTAGAGGCAGTACCAGTCATACCTGCCAGCTTGTGGTACATGCGGAAATAGTTCTGCAAAGTGATGGTGGCGAATGTCTGCGTTGCTGCTTCCACCTTGACATGTTCCTTTGCCTCCACAGCCTGATGCAAACCATCGCTCCAGCGGCGGCCTTCCATGATACGGCCAGTTTGCTCGTCGACAATCTTCACTTCGCCGTCAATGACCACATATTCATCATCCTTATTGAACATGCAGTAGGCTTTCAGCAGCTGCTGCAAAGTGTGAACACGTTCAGACTGAACGGCATATTTGGCCATGAGTTCGTCTTTCTTGTCCACTCGTTCCTGGTCAGTAAGACTGGAGTCCACTTCCAGCTCAGAGAGCTGGCCAGTGATGTCGGGCAGCACAAAGAGTTCGGCATCGTTCACCTGTTTTGCCAGCCAAGCAGTACCTTTATCGGTCAAATCGCATGAGTTGAGCTTTTCGTCAACCACAAAATAGAGCGGCTCTACGGCCTCAGGCATGCGGCGGTTGTTGTTCTCCATGTAAATCTCCTCAGTCTTCAGCATACCCGCTTTGATACCTTCTTCTGACAGGTATTTGATGAGGGGCTTGTTCTTGGGAAGCGCTTTGTGAGAACGGTAGAGTGACAGGAAGCCTTCTTCCAGCAGCTTTTCTGCCTCTTTCTTGTTGCCGGCTTCGGTCATGCGCTGGCCTTCGCTGATTTTCTGCTTGGCATCAGCGAGATATTGGGTAGCCAGCTGGCGCTGAACGCCAACGAGCTTTTCGACCAGTGGCTGGTACTCTTCAAACATCTGGTCATCGCCTTTGGGCACGGGGCCGGAAATGATGAGAGGTGTACGGGCATCGTCAATCAACACAGAGTCGACCTCGTCAACAATGGCGTAATTGTGGGCACGCTGCACCAAATCCTGTGGTGAAGTGGCCATGTTGTCGCGCAGATAGTCGAAGCCGAACTCATTGTTTGTACCGAAAGTGATATCGGCCTGGTATGCGCGCCGGCGTGCATCTGAGTTAGGCTGATGCTTATCGATGCAGTCGACAGAGAGGCCGTGGAACATATAGAGCGGCCCCATCCACTCGGAGTCACGTTTGCTAAGATAGTCGTTCACGGTAACAACATGTACACCGTTGCCCGTAAGGGCATTTAGGAACACGGGGAGGGTGGCGACCAGTGTCTTACCCTCACCAGTAGCCATCTCGGCAATCTTTCCTTGGTGCAGAACGGTACCGCCGAAGAGCTGCACATCATAATGTACCATCTCCCATTTCAGGTCGTTGCCGCCCGCAGTCCAGTGATTGTGATAGATGGCCTTGTCGCCGTCAATCGTAATGAAGTCTTTACGCGGGTCAGCTGCCAGCTCACGGTCGAAGTCTGTGGCCGTAACAACCGTTTCCTCGTTCTCTGCAAAACGGCGTGCCGTTTCCTTAACAATAGCAAAAACCTCAAACTGAACTTCATCAAGGGCTTTCTCATAAACCTCAAGCGCCTCTTTTTCCAGTTTGTCTATCTGTGCGAAAATATCAGCCCGCTCATCGATAGGCGTGTCTTCGATAGTGGCTTTTAAGGCTTCAATCTTGTCTTTTTGTTCCTTGGCTGCACTTTGCACTTGTGCCTGTATGGCTTTTGTACGGGCGCGAAGCTCGTCATTGCTCAATTTTTCTACTTGTGGGGTGAAACTCTTGGCTTTTTCCACGAGCGGCTGAATGAGCTTCATATCGCGCGAAGATTTATCGCCGAAAAGTGATTTTAGAATCTTACTGAAATTCATATACTTGCTATATTTTGTTCGCGTGTGATAAATTGGGTGCAAAATTACGAAAAAAAATCGTAATCAGGCAATAATTATAAAGAAAAAAGCATTTTTGCTCCCCATTAGAACAATGGGTCAGCCGAACATGCATTAGGAGCCCTGATGCGTATGGACTTGGCAATGGTGGGTGCTATGCGCTCAACCGTAACGTAGGTGGGTATGCGCTCGGCCTTCATGCCGTTTCCGAAGAAAATAATGGGGAATTGTGTGAAAGATGCTCTTGAAAGTTCGGTTTCCTGAGTGTCTTCGTTCAGTAGCTTCCAGCCAGGCGCCACTTCTATGAGAATGTCGCCAGAGCGCTCAGGCGTAAAGCTGTTCCGCACTTTTATCAGTTCCTGATTGTTGCCGGAGATAAGCTGTAGTGATGTGTAGCTGTTATGTACACCCGCAATTTGTGAAAGGAACTCCTGGGCGCGGGTGGTAGCATCAGTGATGCTGACACGTTTGGATTCTAAGAGCTTGTGATTAAGGAATAGCTGGTTGTTGAAACAAGCCTCCACCCATCGGCCTTGCCCCCAGATAGCTCCAAAATACATATTAAGTAAGTTGGCTGTGCGGTTGATGTAGAAAGTGCCAGTGGGAATGCGGTATTTGGCATAGTCAGCTATTTCCGGGTCGCCATAGCCAGTAGAGGTAATGACAAAAAGCACGTGGTCTTTGCCCACACGGCTTTGAACGGTGTTGATGAGGCGGGCCAATTCGCGGTCAAGTCTTATGTATGTGTCTTGTAGCTCCCACTGACATTCTGTCATGGCAGTATGGTTGAATGTGCCTGCGTAATATGTTACGTTCAACATATCCGTAACAGCATCCATGCCCATGCCTCCGTCAGACAGACACCGAACAGCCATGTCAGTCACGTACTGGTTGACTAATCCGCTGGTTTTCAGCTCGGCTATACGCTGGTCACCCTTGAATTTGTGTTTGAACGGTTTCTGCTTGGCGTTGCTATGATAGAAATTGAGGGCTTCAGAGAAGTCGGCGACTGGCTCCCATGTCAGTCGGGAAATGGTTTTCTCAGGCGCATCTATTTCATTGATGCCTAAAACCCATGCCGGCAGTTCGCTCATGTAATATGGCGAAGTGTTCCATAACCCTGTTTGGTCATCAATCCAGAAAGCTCCGTTTGCAGCATGCCCGGCTGACAAAATGGCAACATCTCGCGTGGGGGCTACGGCATAAATGTTAGCTTTTCCATCGGTAGCCACTTTCAGCTCATCGGTCAGGGTCGATGTAATGATGTTCTGAGGCGTATTTTCTACGTTACTCCCTACGCAATAGGCAGGGCGTAGCGTTTCTCTGTTCAGCCATTGCTCGGCAACAATACTGTGATAAAACGGCGTAACTCCCGTGAATAGCGTGGCAATGGCTGATGCCCTGTCGATACGCGCCATGGGATAGCCCGCGTTCTCGTATATGCACCCTTGGCCAAGCAACCGTTTGAACCCTTCATCAGTGTAGAGAGGGGCGAAGGCTTCCACATAGTCAGTACGCAACTGGTCGATGGTGATATTGACAACCAGCCGTGGCGGGTGCTGCGCCTTTTCTTGTGCCGAAAGCATTTCGGGCGTAATGCCCAGCACCACCATCAGGGTAATATATAGATACCTATTCCGCATATTTATAATTTGTCCAATATCTAAGTAGCAAACATAGTGCCAAAATGTTCATACCCTCAGCATAATTTTGTAATAACCCACCGATAAAGAAGAAAATGATGAGTATTAACTGGATATTCCACCATCTGCATTTCCTACGCTTGAACACGGGGCGCAGAAACAGAAAGGGTAGGGGATTAAGTAATAGGATTTGCAGATTGGTGCTTGTTGTGGGGTGTTGTGAAAAGAACATCACCAGAATAACGCACCCCGCCAGCCCTACGCTTGTCATAAGCGCAATATCCCAGTACTTGTAGGTCTTTTTTCGATGGATTTCAAAGGCAAAAATTACAATGGAAATCACCAATAATACGGTAAAGCACTCTGTAGGAGTGAGCGGAAAGTCACTTTCCCTTATCTGAACTCCAGCCTCAACAGCCATGTTGCGCCCGCTTACCAGAGGGCGATAACTACCGTCATTGGCGTGTATCTGAGCATGGTCGAAGTCGTACTGCAAGTTTTCAGGAAGGAATTCCTGTTCCGTGCGCGAAGTCTTTATGTCTGCCCGTACACCAAGCAGCATATCGTTCCCGAACTGCGCCCATGCGTGGTGCTTCACTTTCTCGTGAATCATCTCTCGGAACGTAGGCGCGTAGTCTGTTCGCTCAGCATAAATGATTTTTCCATTAATACATTGCGAAATGATGTCTCGGGGCCGTGTAGAGCAGTTATCATAAAAGAAGTTATAGCGATAGACCTTGTTCTCTGGAAGCAGATTTCGTTTTAAAGCATCATATAATCGCAGCTTTTCCTCGTCTGTCAAGTTCAGTATCTGCTCGGTAACGGAACTGCCCCATCTTCTGTAATAGCCGCAAAAAGCCCTGAAGTCACCAATGCCCAACTCATAGTCAGTTAGCCCGAAGATGAAGCGGGCTACAAAGTGGGGTGCCTGAAAATTGAACATACCCCAGTTGAATACAATGTCAGACCCGGTACGCAAATCGTGCCAGCGCAAGGCAGAGTGCCCATAAAGACTGTATATCTCCTCATGCGGGGAGCAGGTGAGCAGCGAAACCTCTACACTGTCAGTTCTGAGCGTTGGAGCGCTCTGCTCGCCTTTCGCCTCTGTACCACAAAAGAGAATGGCCAAAAACAGGAAAATAGTCCTAAAAATATCTTTAAAATGTTTCACGATGCAAAATTACGCTATATTTTCCGTTTTTGGTGCGTTTAGTTCGATTTTTTTTAATAATTTTGCACGCAGAAAGAAAAATGATAGCAATGAATAACAAAATAATTGGTTGCCTGTTGCTGATGACAACAGCATTGAACGCTGTTGCGCAGAGCGGAACAAGCTCACCATACAGTCAGTATGGACTTGGCATTTTGACAGACCCTTCACAGGGGGGCAACCGGGGAATGAATGGCGTAGGCATTGGCTTGCGCCATGGTAAGCAGATAAACACGCTCAACCCGGCTTCGTATGCTGTGGTTGACTCTATGACTATGCTTTTCGATATGGGCTTGTCTGGTCAGCTGACGCATTTTAAGGAAGGTGGAACTCGGGTCAATGCCCAGAACGGCAACTTTGAGTATGCCGTAGGTGCTTTTCGGGCTACAAAAGGTGTCGGTGTGAGCTTCGGCTTGCTGCCTCTGACCAATGTTGGTTATGACTATACGAGCAGCCAGACTCTGACTGAGTTTAACACGGTGATTCCCACCAGCTACAAAGGCTCTGGTGGTCTGCATCAGGCTTTTGTGGGTGCAGGCTGGCAGGTGCTGCCACATTTGTCTATAGGTGCTAACGTGGGATACATGTGGGGTACGCTGACCCGTTCCGTTACTACAACGGCAACCACAACCGTCAACGCCATAGGCAAGGTTTACTCGGCCACAGTGGCTAACTATAAGGTTGATTTAGGCGCTCAGTGGGAACAGCCGCTTAACAAGCAAGACGTTCTGTCATTGGGTGCTATCGTAGGCATAGGACACCATCTGAACGCTGACGCCGGGCTGACCACTCAGGTGGGCAATGGCACGCCTACGGTGGAAACGATAGAAAACGCATTGGCACTTCCGATGAGTTATGGTGTTGGCCTATCGTTTAACCATGCCAGAAGCCTGACCGTGGCCTTAGATGGCCAGTACCAGAAGTGGGGGGCGCTCCAGTTCCCGCAAGAAAACAGCCAGGGGCAGTACGTGCTGACTGATGGTTTGCTAAAAGACCGGGTGAAGGTGACTGCCGGTGTTGAGTGGTTGCCCAACCCTAATCAGGCTATCCAATCAAGCAGCAAGTTGTACCGGCGCATATATTATCGTGCGGGTTTAGGCTATGCTACACCTTATTATAATATAAACGGGCAGTCTGGACCGAAAGAAATTAGTGCAAGTGTTGGCTTGGGAATTCCGATGTTCGGGTGGATGAGCCGTTCATTCTTGAACATTAGCGGTCAATGGGCTCATACGGCAGCACCAGGTCTGATAACTGAGAATATCTTCCGCTTGAATATTGGCATTACATTCAACGAGCGGTGGTTTGCCAAGTGGAAGGTTGAATAAGATGAGTGCAAAGTTGTGCGAACAACCCGATAATTGTCTGCGCCAGTCCATGACATGGCGCAGTACATTGTTTTTGCCCCTTTTTGTTTTTCTTTCCTTCGTTGCCGGCTGCACTGTAGAGCAGGAACATACAGCTCCTGCTGTCAATGACCGTGACTCTGCTTCCATGATGGTCTCCTATGGTGTGAACACTCTGATTTCCGACTCGGGCGTTATCAAATATCGCATTGTTACGGAACGTTGGGATGTGAACACCGTGCGCCACCCATCGCGTTGGGAGTTCATAAAAGGCATCTTCTTCGAGCAGTTCGATGAGCAATTCCATATTCAGGCTTATATTCAGGCGGACACCGCTTGGTACTACGACCAAAAGAAACTGTGGAAGCTCCGCGGCCGTGTGAGAATCCGTAATATCAATGGGCTTGTCTATACCAGTGAGGAGCTTTTCTGGGATGGCATACGGCATGAGTTGTATTCTCATGTGTTCTCTAAGGTCGTTACGCCTGAACGCACCCTTCAGGGCACCTATTTTCTCTCTGACGAGCGGATGACCCGCTATACTGTCAGCAATTCGAAAGGCTCGTTTGTGTCAGAGGATATGACGGGCGAAAAGAGTGATGATAGCAATGCAGAGGCATCTGCTGACAGCCTGCAACAGCAAGCTCCGATGCGCCCGCAGGCTACCAAACGCGCAAAAACCGTACAACCATGACAGCATATTTTATAGCTCTTATCATCAGCATGCTCTTCTCTGCCTTTTTCTCTGGCATGGAGATTGCATTTGTTTCGAGCAACCGGCTTCGGGCAGAGATGGAACGTGAGCGTAACAGCCTGTCTCAGAAAGCTATACAACTCTTTTACCGGCATTCAAACAATTTCGTGTCGACTATGTTAGTGGGCAACAACATTGTGCTGGTAATCTACGGCATTCTCTTTGCCCGCATCTTCGATGCAGTATTTTTTGCATCACTCACAGACGGAGTCAGGGTTGTGGCCGATACCCTTTTATCCACTCTTGTCATTTTGTTTGTGGGCGAGTTCCTTCCTAAGACGATATTTAAGTCTATGCCGAATCGCCTGCTCACTTTTTTCGCAGTTCCTTCTTTGCTGTTCTACATTGTCTTGTGGCCTATCGCACGTTTTGCCACTATGTTGGCGAGGGGGCTGTTGCGGCTTGTTGGCATTCGCATGGAGAAAGACGGTGATGACAAGGAATTTACGAAAGTAGACCTGGACTATCTGGTGCAGACCAGTATTGACAGCGCCAAAGACGACACAGAGATAGAAGAAGAGGTCAAAATCTTCCAGAATGCCCTTGACTTTGGTGAAACTCGTGTTCGTGACTGCATGAGGCCACGAACAGAGATTGATGCTGTTGCCGATACCACCTCAGCTGAGGAGCTGAAACAAGTGTTCATTGAGAGCGGCCACTCAAAAATCATTGTTTTCCACGAAGACATTGACCACATTGTTGGCTACATACACTCTCAGGAACTGTTCCGCCGCCCCAGCGACTGGCGGCAGTGTGTCAGGCAGATGCCTTTTGTGCCAGAGACCATGTTGGCTTCAAAGCTGATGAAGACTTTTATGCAGCAAAAGAAATCGTTGGCCGTGGTTGTCGACGAGTTTGGCGGTACGAGTGGTCTGATTTCGCTTGAAGACATTGTCGAGGAGATTTTCGGCGATATTGAAGACGAACATGACTCCCAGAATTACATTGCCAAATGCTTGGATTCTGGTGAGTATGTCTTGTCTGCACGACTGGAAATCAGCAAGGTCAACGAAATGTTTGATTTAGACCTGCCTGAAAGCGATGAATACATGACCGTGGGCGGCCTAATCCTTCATGAATACCAGTCGTTCCCTAAGCTGAACGAAGTGGTGGCAATAGGGCAGTTTGAGTTCAAAATCATCAAGAATACGGCGACAAAAATTGAATTAGTACGACTTAAAGTGGCGGGAACGTGAACGAAATGAGCAAGAAACATCGCTTTTTTGCCGAAAAAATTTCGCTATGTCTGACTTTTTTAGTAATTTTGCGGCGTTTTACGTGAAAAAGAAAAAATAAAAATAAAAAACAAAAGAGAAAAAATGGCAGCAATTGGAAAAATCAGAAGCTGGGGACCCACATTGGTGATTGTCATCGGTTTGGCTCTCTTTGCATTCATTGCCGAAGAGATGTTCCGTTCATGCGAGGCATCTAAGAATGAGCAGCGCCAGCAAGTTGGCGAAGTGTTAGGTGAACGAGTCAGTGTGCAGCAATTCCAGCAGCTCGTTGATGAGTATCAGGAAGTTATCAAAATGACCCAAGGCCGTGACAATCTGTCAGAGACCGAGCTTAACCAGATTAAAGATCAGGTTTGGCAGTCGTTTGTCAACGACAAGATTCTTGAGAAGGAAACCAAGAAGTTAGGTCTGACCGTGACTGACACCGAAATGCAGAACTTGCTCCGCGAGGGTACTAACCCCATGCTCATGCAGACCCCGTTTGTTAACCAGCAGACTGGTCGTTTCGATGTGACTCAGCTGACCAAGTTCCTTGATGACTATAAGAAGAGCCTCAGCGTACCGCAGCTGGCCGAACAGTATCAGGCAGTTTATAACTACTGGCAGTTCATTGAGAAGAACATTCGCCAGGCACTTCTGGCTCAGAAGTACCAGTCATTGATTTCTGCCTGCCTTATCAGCAATCCCGTTAGCGCCAAGGCAGCCTTTGCGGCTCAGAATCAGGAGAGCGACATTCAGCTCGCCAGCTTGGCCTACAATACCGTTAACGATAAGGATGTTCAGGTGAGCGATGCAGACCTGAAGGCCAAATATAACGAACTGAAGGAGGCTTTCAAGCAGACCGTTGAGAGCCGCGATATCTGCTACGTTGATTTCCAGGTGGTTGCCTCTGCTGCTGACCGTGCTGCATTGCTGAAGACCATGGAAGAGGCTGCAGAGAAGTTAGAGAGCGGTGCTGTTCCTTCTGAGATTGTACGCCGCGCGCAGTCACAGCTGCCCTATCTTGGCGTTCCTGTTCAGAAGAGCGCTCTGCCCCGTGACATTGCCCAGAAGATTGACTCTATGTCTGTTGGTCAGGTTAGCAAGCCTTTCGAGACAGCTTATGACAATACGCTCAACGTTGTGAAGTTCGTTGGCAAGACCCAGCTTCCCGACTCTGTTGAGTTCCGCCTGATTCAGTGTGGTGGTGCCACGCTTGACGATGCCCGCAAGACTGCTGATAGCGTTTACACAGCCTTGAAGGCTGGCGCTCCCTTCGACAGCATTGCCAAGAAGTACGGTCAGCAGGGCACGAAGCAGTGGTTTACCAGTCAGATGTACCAAAATGCTTCCAGCATAGATGCTGATACAAAGGCATATATTGATGCGCTTCACACCCTTGGTGTCAACGAGTACAAGAACATTGAGATGACACAGGGCAATGTAGTTATGCAGGTGACCCAGCGCAAGGCCATGACCGATATGTACGATGTGGCTATTATCAAGCACCTGATTGATTTCTCAAAGCAGACTTATAGCGATGCTTACAACAAGTTCTCTCAGTATGTGAGCGAGAACAAGACCATCGACCAGTTAGAGAAGAACGCCGAGAAGTATGGCTTTAAGGTGCAGGAGCGTAAGGACATGGTAAACAGCGAGCATAACGTTGTTGGCATACGTTCTACCCGCGAGGCTATGAAGTGGATATTCGATGCCAAGGCCGGTGATGTCAGCCCGCTATATGAGTGTGGCAACAACGACCACCTGCTGGTGGTTGCCTTGACAAAAGTTCACCCCGTTGGCTACCGCACTGTTGAGGATGCCAAGGACATGCTGGCTCAGGAAGTAATTCGCGACAAGAAGTTCGACCTGCTGCAAAAGAAACTGGCTGGTGCGAAGTCTATTGCCGATGCTGAGAAGGCTGGTGCCAAGATTGACTCAGTGAAGCAGATAACCTTTGCCGCCCCAGTCTTCGTTCAGGCTACGGGCTCAAGCGAGCCGGCTCTGGCTGGTGCTGTAAGCACCGTGAATCCGGGTGAATTCTCCAAGTCAGTGGTGAAGGGTAACGGTGGTGCCTACTTGTTCCAGGTACTCAGCCGCAAGGACCGCGAAGGTGCAGCCTACGATGAGAAGGCTCAGGAGCTTCAGCTGCAACAGCGTGCCCAGCAGGCTGCCAGCCGCTTCATGCAGGAGCTTTACCAGAAGGCCAATATCAAGGACAACCGTTATCTGTTCTTCTAAATAAAGATTACGCATAAATTTTTTCATACATTTAATCTGAAATTCTTTAGAGGGAGGGGCTTTTCCACACGGAAAAGCCCCTTTTTTGTCTTTCCTCTGTTGTGTTCTGGCTCCCCGAAGGCGCTATTACGCAAATTATTTCGGAATCAGTGGATATAATTCAGAAAATATTTGTACCTTTGCAGCCAATTCTTAATTCTAAAAGGCAAAAAGACCTATGATAACAGTCACAAATCTGGCTATTCAGTTTGGCAAAAAGACACTTTACAAAGACGTTTGTCTGAAGTTTACCAGCGGTAACATCTACGGAATCATTGGCGCTAACGGCGCCGGCAAGTCAACGCTCCTGCGCGCAATCAGCGGCGAGCTGGAGCCCAACAAGGGCACTATTGAGATGCAGCCGGGCGAGCGCCTCTCAGTTCTTGAACAGGACCACTTCAAATACGATGAGTTTACAGTGATGGACACCGTGCTGATGGGTCATCAGCCGCTCTGGCAGAACATGAAGGAGCGCGAGGCGCTGTATGCCAAGCCCGAGATGACGGAGGAAGACGGTACCCGCGCGGCCGAGCTGGAGATGGCTTTTGCCGAGATGAACGGCTGGGAGGCAGAGAGCGAGGCTGCCCAGCTGCTACAGAATCTCGGCGTGGCCGAAAGTCAGCACTATAAGCAGATGAGCGACATTTCAAACAACGAGAAAGTGCGTGTCATGCTGGCAAAGGCCCTGTTTGGCCACCCCGACAACCTGTTGCTCGACGAGCCGACCAACGACCTTGACCTTGACACCGTGCAGTGGCTCGAGGAATATCTGTCAAACCTTGAGCAGTGCGTGCTTGTTGTCAGCCACGACCGCCATTTCCTCGATGCCGTTTCCACCCAGACCGTTGACATAGACTTTGGCAAGGTAACCCTTTTCTCTGGCAACTACTCCTTCTGGTACGAGTCTTCGCAGTTGGCCTTGCGCCAGCAGCAGAATCAGCGGCTGAAGGCCGAGGAGAAGCGCAAGCAGCTGGAGGAGTTCATCCGCCGCTTCTCTGCCAACGTGGCTAAGTCGAAGCAGACCACTTCGCGCAAGAAGATGCTTGAGAAGCTGAACGTTGAGGAAATCGCCCCCTCAACACGCAAGTACCCCGGCATCATTTTCCAGATGGAGCGCGAGCCGGGCACTCAGATTCTCGAGGTGGAAGGGCTGAAGGCTGTCGATGCAGACGGCACCGTACTCTTCGATAACGTGAACTTCACCATAGAGCGTGGCCAGAAGACCGTTTTCCTGTCGCATAACCCGAAGGCCATGACTGCCCTGTTTGAAATCATCAATGGCAATCGTGAGGCACAGGCCGGCACCTACAAGTGGGGCGTGACCATTACGACGGCCTATCTGCCGCTTGACAACACCGAGTTCTTCCAGTCAGAGCTGAATCTGGTGGAGTGGCTTTCGCAGTGGGGCACCGGCAACGAGGTGTTCATGAAGTCTTACCTTGGCCGCATGCTTTTCCGCGAGGAGGATGTGCTGAAGAAGGTCAACGTGCTTTCTGGTGGCGAGAAGATGCGTTGCATGATTGCGCGCATGCAGCTGAAGAATGCCAACTGCCTGATTCTCGACACGCCCACCAACCACTTGGACTTGGAGTCAATCCAGGCGTTCAACAACAACCTGATTCAGTTCAAGGGCAACATCTTGTTTGCCTCTCACGACCACGAGTTCATCAACACTGTGGCCGACCGTATCATCGAGCTGACGCCGAAGGGCACCATCGACAAGCTGATGACCTACGACGACTACATCTACGACGAGCAGATTAAGGAGCAGAAGGCGAGCCTGTACGCCTAAACCACTCATAGAGCAAGCTGCGCGGCACGCCACGTTCCACAGCTTGCTCTAATTGTTTCCGGGCCTCGCCGCGCCGCCCCAATGCCAGCAGCAGGTCGGCCACGGTGGCCACGTAGTCTGCATTCCGCGGGTCACGGCTGATGGCTTCGTTCCAATCGTACAATGCCACATCCCATTGCTTGCGCTGTGTCTCAAAGGCGGCGCGCGTAGCGTAGACTATGGCTGAGTCAGGGAACTGCTGCACCAGCAGGTTCAGGTGATTCATGGCTTCGGTCTCGCGCCCCATGCGCTCGCAGACCGTTGCCAGCCCCAGTCTGGCCTGCATGTTGGCCGGGGCGATGTTCAGCACCGCCTCATAGTCGGCCTTGGCCAGCCCCAGCTGTTGCTGGTGTGTGTGTGCGTAGGCTCTGAAGTAGTAGGCAGTCAGGTTTTTGGGGTCTTGTCTCAGCACCCGCTTGTATTCCTCAATGGCATAATCCCACTGTTGCAGCTCAATGTTGATGGCCGCCTTGCGCAGCCGCAGGTCTACCGATTGCGGGTCTTGGCTCAGCTGCCGGTTTATCACTGCCAGCGAGTCGCGCCATTGCTGCGGGGTCTGTGCCGGCGACAGCTGGGCGAGGCCGAGCAAGATGAAAAAAAGGAATGGGAAATGCCCGCTGCTGCGCAGACCCATTCTGCGCACTGATGGCCATCTGTTCAGGCCGCAGCTGTCGGCAGCATTTCCCATTCCTCGCTGTGTGTTGTTCGATAAGCGTGGGCGTTGCCCCTTGCTTATTTGTTCAGGATGTAGTCCACAATCCACTGGCCAACCTCGGTTGTGCCATACTTCGCTCCGCCCTCGACCTGAATCTCAGGGGTGCGCACGTTGGCATCGAGCGAGGCGTTCACGGCTTCGCGTATGAGCTGCCCCTCCGCAGTCAGGCCGAAATGCTCCAGCAGCATGGCTGCCGAGAGTATCTGTGCCAGCGGGTTGGCCAGATTCTGCCCTTTCGCCTGGGGCCACGACCCGTGTACAGGCTCAAAGAGCGGCGTATGCTCGCCCAGCGACGACGAGGGCTGAAGCCCCATTGAGCCGGTGATGCACGAGGTCTCGTCTGTCAGTATGTCGCCGAAGGTGTTCTCTGTCACCACGACATCAAAGAAGCGCGGCTCTGTCAGCACACGCATGGCTGCGTTGTCAATGAACATGTAGTCTGTTGCCACATCAGGATACTGCGGCTCCATCTCCTTGGCTATCTGCCGCCACAGCCGGCTGCTGGCCAGCACATTGGCCTTGTCGACCACGGTCAGGTGCTTGCGGCGCTTCTGGGCGGTCTCGAAGGCCACCTTCAGTATGCGCTCAATCTCCGGGCGGGTGTAGATGTCAGTGTCGTATGCCTTGTCGTTGTCCTGATACTTCTCGCCGAAGTACATTCCGCCCGTCAGTTCGCGAATGACCACGAAGTCTGCGCCGCGCAGCAGCTCCTCTTTCAGCGGCGACTTGTGCAGCAGGCAGTCGAAGGTGGCCACGGGCCGCACGTTGGCAAACAGCCCCAGCTTCTTGCGCATGGCCAGCAGCCCCTGCTCCGGGCGCACCGGCGAGGTCGGGTCGTTATCATACTTCAGGTCGCCCACCGCCGCAAACAGCACGGCATCAGCCCGCATGCAGGCATCGTGGGTGGCTTCGGGGTAGGGGTCGCCGACGGCATCGATGGCCGCAGCACCTACTAACGCCTCTTCATATTCAAACTGGTGGTTACACTTCTTGGCAATGGCATTCATCACTGCCACGCCCTGCTTCATAATCTCCGGGCCTATACCGTCACCCGCGAGGATTGCAATCTTTAGTTTCATATTTTTCTGTCTCGTTTTGTTTGTTTCTTTCTCAAAATCTGCGCAAAGGTACTACATTTTTCTGAAAACCTTGCATGCGCTTCCTTTTTTAACCTTGATTTACACCCATTACCCCTGTCATTTCCCCCATTCTGTTGTGTTTTATTATGCATGCCAGTTGAAGAAATGTCTTTT
>JAFLSH010000038.1 GCA_022511055.1 Prevotella sp.
AAGTTACACTAATTTGCGGAAATAACAAAGAAAATGAGCGTTCTTTTTCAAAAAAGGCAAAGTGAGAGGGGGTTGAGGGTAGGTTTGATAGGTGTAGTAAGTGCGGTAGGTTTAGTAGGAGCGGCGCACCAATACGCCAACACCTACTAAACCTACCGCACCTACTGCACCTACCAAAAACCACCACCTTACGGCAGCTGCAACTCAAACGGCCCTACCGGGAGACCGCTCTCGGCGTAGGCGTTCAGCTTGATGGGGTTGTCCTTCCAGGCGTGGCGCACCTTCCGAGGGGCGGCGATTGGCGAGGTTACCGTTATCGTGTTCTTGTCGGCCACGGCCGTGGCGTTGACAAAGCGGCCGTCAGCACCCGCCAGCTCAAACTCGTGGAGTTCGCCCGGGCGCAGCGGCTGGTCAAACGTCAGCACCACGCTGGCTCCATTGACAGCCGTGCCAATGACCTCGGGCATCAGCCTGACCTTCTTGTCGTGATAGACCAGGCGGTCGAAAGCCAAGCCTATCCGCTCAGCCACCTCCTTCTTGCGCAGCGGATGTATGTCGACCGTCTCGCCAAGGTCGATGGCAGAAACCAATTCCACGCCGTCGAGCTTCCTGGCCGTCAGGCGCTGCGCCTCGCGCAACCGGGCCCAGCTGCTGTTCTGCGGCTGGTCGGAGGGAGACATGTAGTTGGCCAGCTGAACGACCACGAAAGGCAGCTGCGGCTGCTGCCACAGCGAGCGCCAATTACCGATGAGCTTGGTGAGCATGGTCTCGTAAGTCCACGGCTCGCCGGTGTTGGACTCTCCCTGATACCACACCACGCCAGAAAGGGCGTAGGGTGCGAGCGGATGGAGAACGGCATTATAGAGTGTGGTGGGCAGATTCTGGAGCGACACATCGGCACTGGGGCACGAGGGCATCTCAGTTCCCAACTGCTGTTTCCACTCCGTGCTGAGAGGAATCACGTCGGCCGGCATGGGATTCAGGCTGAAGCGGTCGGCGCCGAAGGCCAGCAGATAGGGCTTTTCGGGGATGAAGTGTACCGTGCCGTACTTGTTGATGAAGCGCACGGTGATGACATTGTCGCCCTCGCGCAACAGACCAGCGGGGATGTCGTAGCGGCGCGGCGGGTACTGATAGTAAGTGCGCCCCACCTCCTGTCCGTTCACATAGGTGTAGTCGCAGTCGAAGAGCGTACCTAAGAGCAGGCGGGCGGGCTGACCGGCATGGCGCTTGTCGACCGTCACGTGCTGGCGCAGCCAGATAGAGCCCACAATGCCGCGGTTGTTCCTACGCGCCCAGTCGTTGGCATACTGATTGACCGTGGGCCAGCCGCTGTCATCGAAGTCTGGAGCTGTCCAGCGCTGACTGATGCCCGGGTCCTTCGCATCGAGCAGCTCGCTCCACCGCTGGCTGGCCAGCTGGTTGGCGCGCTGCTGCGCACGCACATAGTCGTCACTCTGGTAGAGCTGGGTCTTGGCCACCAAGTGCGGGAAGTCCTGTTGCAGCGAGTCGGCAGAAATCCATGCCTCGATAGGAGTGCCGCCCCAGCTGTTGACAATCACGCCCTGAGGTACGCCCGTCTTCTCGAGCATCCGCTTCCCCAAGAAGTAGCCCACGGCCGAGAAGAGCCATGCGTTCTGCTTGTTGAGCGGCTTCCAGTTGATGGAGGTCGGCCTGATGTCATCGCGCACTCCATGGGTGTCGGTCTCGTTCTGCACACGGAACATACGGATGCGGTTGTCTTCAAAATTATCGATTTCATCGACATATTGCGGGTAAACGCGCTCGATGGTCACATCGATGTTCGACTGCCCGGAGCAGAGCCAGACATCGCCGACAAGCACATCGTCAAGCACCACATCGTTCACCCGCAGCTGGTAAGGGCCGCCCGCCTTCATCTTCGGCAGGTCGACACGCCAGCGGCCATCGGCACCGGCGGTGGTCGCATACTGCTTCTTGCCCAGGGTCACCACTACGGCCTCGCCGGCATCGGCCTTTCCCCAGACGGGGATTTCCTGATTGCGCTGAAGCACCATGCCCGACTGGAACAACTGCGGCAGCCGCACCTCGGCACGGGCTGTCAGAGTACTAAAAAGTACTATCCATACAATAAGTCTTTTCATCTGCTAAACGTTTATATTTTTTGCAAATATAGCGAAAAAAGGCGATGGAATGGTGGGAAACAGGGCTGTTTTTTCAAGAATGAAACAATTCAAAAGACATTTGTTACATTTATATAAGGTTTGTTTCGGAAAAAATCACTAACTTTGCACTGAAATCTAAAACCAATAAGAAATGGCTACAAACGAAGCAAAAGGTTTTTACAAACTATCATGGCTGCAACGCATCGGTTTCGGTGCGGGCGACTTGGCGCAGAATCTGATTTACCAGACCATCTGCATGTATCTGCTCTTCTTCTACACAGACATCTACGGACTGGACCCCGGCGTGGCCGCCACCATGTTCCTGGTAGTGCGTCTGGTAGACGTGCTGTGGGACCCGCTGGTCGGTACTTACGTCGACAAGCACAACCCGCGGTGGGGCAAGTACCGCTCGTACCTGGTGCTGGCAGGCATACCGCTCACGGTGCTGGCCATTCTCTGCTTCTGGAACGGCATGGAGGGGCAGACCCCGACACTGAAGCTCATCTATGCCTACGTCACCTACGTGGGGCTGTCGATGCTCTACACACTTATCAACGTGCCATACGGCGCGCTGAACTCTTCGCTTAGCCGCGACACTGACGAGATAACCATCCTGACCTCCGTGCGCATGTTCATGGCCAACGTGGGCGGTCTGGCCGTCTCGGCAGGTATTCCCATACTGATTGCGATACTCGCCGCCGCAGAGGATATGCCCACGGAGATGGCACTCTTCATGGGGCTGGGCTCGCTGCCCTCATTCATCTTCATGCCGCTCGTGCCGGCTATCAAGAAAAAAGTGGGCAAGAAGAACATGTTCTACATTTTCCTCACGGTGGCCATCATCGGCATGCTCATGCTCTACGTCATCAGTAGGATGGGGCCCGTGAAGGACAATATCGTGCTGGTCTATATCGCACAGTTCATCAAGTCTACAGGTGTCATTGTCTCCACCGGCTACATGTGGGCACTGATACCCGAAGTCATCAGCTTTGCCGAGTACACCAGCGGCAAGCGCATTGCCGGTATCGTCAATGCACTGACCGGCATCTTCTATAAGGCCGGCATGGCCTTGGGCGGTGTCGTGCCCGGTGCTATTCTGGCATGGACTGGCTATCAGGCTGCCGCACAGGAGGCTTCCACCCTGCCCAAAGACTCAAGTGCCTGGTTTTACGCCATGCTTATCTATGCGGTGGTCGGACTGGCCCTGCTCATCTTCTGCTTCACACAGACTAAGGAACGCGTGGTGATGGACGAAAACGAGACCAAGAACGTGAAGATATCAGACCTCTGGAACGAGTTCTTCCACAACCGCCCGCTGCGCGTGGTGGCCCTGTTCTTCATCACGGCCTTCGCCATGATGTCTGTGGGCAACGCCGCCGGTGCTTACTTCATGAACGACCTGGAGCAGCAGACACCGCTGGCACAGGAGGGTATCCGCTGGCTGGTGTGCATCATTCCCGCCATGCTGCTCTTGCTGGCCATGTTCATCATCTCGAAGTATGAGCTGACCGATGAGGTGATTGACGACATTAACAAGAAAATCGAGGAAAGAAACAAATAAATACACCACTAAAAACAACTTATTAAGACTATGGCAAAACTTCCGCGCTATCTGTTCCCAAGCGACTATATGGCCGACCCATCGGCCAACGTTTTCAACGGACGACTATACATCTATCCCAGCCATGACTGGGAGGCAGGCGCTGCCTTTGATGATGACGGTGGGCATTTCCAGATGAAGGACTACCACGTACTCTCCACCAACGACCCCGTAGACGGTGAAATCACCGACCACGGCAAGGTGCTTGATGTGGCACAAGTGCCCTGGGCGGAGAAGCAGATGTGGGATAATGACGTGGTAGAGAAAGACGGCAAGTACTACCTTATCTTCTCGGCCAAGGACTACAACGGCGTGTTCCACCTCGGCGTAGCCATTGCCGACCAGCCCGAAGGGCCGTTCACGCCACAGGAGCATCCCATCCGCGGCTCGTTCTCTATCGACCCCTGCGTGTTCAAGGATGATGACGGGCAGATATACACTTACTTCGGCGGCCTGTGGGGCGGCCAGCTACAGTGGTATGCCCCCGCAGCCAAGCTGCTGAGCGAAGGCGTAGACTTGGGGCCGGCTGCCGACAAGAAGACACAGCTCTTCACCGCCGCAGATGCGCCTGCGCTGCCCAGCTGGGTGGTGCGCATGAGTGACGATGTGCTTCAGTTTGCCGAAGCTCCGCGCCCGGTGATTATTGTTGACAAAGAGGGGCAGCCGCTCCGTGCCGGCGACCCGCACCGCTTCTTCGAGGCTTCGTGGATGCACAAGTATAACGGAAAGTACTACTTCTCCTACTCTACAGGCGACAGCCACTACCTCTGCTACGCCATCGGCGACAACCCCTGCGGCCCATTCACCTATCAGGGAGTTATCCTGGAGCCTGTTGTCGGCTGGACTACCCACCACAGCATTGTTGAGTACAAGGGCGAGTGGTATCTGTTCTACCATGACTGCGTTCCCTCGAATGATGTCACCCACCTGCGCTCACTGAAAGTGCAGAAACTGTTTTACAACGAAGACGGTACTATCAAGCCGGTCGTCAATGAATAACCAAATAACCATAACCGACCATTACATCGCGCACCGTGATGAGCTGCTGGCATACGTCAGCAGCCGTCTCGGTGACCACGCCGAGGCAGAAGACGTGGTACAGAACGTGTACCTCAGGCTGCTGACGACAGAGAAGATGATTACCCCTGTCACCCTGCCCTGTCTGACCTACACCATTGCCCGCAATCTCATCTGCGACTACTTCCGCCGGCACAACCTCAACAAAGAGTATGCGCACGAGTTTGCGCATGCGCAGATGGAAGGTTACTCGATGGAACCGCACATTTTTGCAAAAGAACTGACAGGCCGCATAGAACACTGCCTGATGCGGGTGCCGGAAAACTGCCGCGAGGTCTATCGCATGCACGTCTATGACGGCATGAAAGTCGGCGAAATATCCACCCTGCTGGGCGAGAACTACAAGTCTGTGGAATACCGGCTGGGAACGGCGCGCCGTGAAGTCAGGCGGCACATGCAGGCGGCTGCTATTTGAATATCAGCGTAGTCATACGGTCGGCCATGAACAGCTCATTGGCCACTTCATAAAGCTCTTCCACCGTTATGGCATCTATCTTTCGGAAGAGGTTTTCAAGGTCTTTCTCCCATCCATAGTGCAAAAAGCTCTTGCCGAAGTCAAGGGCAAACTGCTCGCGACTGTCGCAGGCAATGGCTAACTGCCCCTTGATTTGCTGCTTGGCAGTCGCCAAGGCAGTCTGGCTAAGCGGCTTCTGCATCAGCTTATCCAGTTCGTGGCGCACCAGACGGCGGCAGCGTGGCTCATCATTCGGGTCACAGCCGAAATAGACAGCCCATATACCGGCATCAGAATAGCTGACCATGGTGCTTTCCACCGTATAGACCAGCCCGTGCTTCTCGCGCAGAAGCAGATTCAAGCGGGAGTTCAGCCCCGGCCCGCCGAGAATGTTGTTCAACAGGAAGAGCGCAATGCGGCGGGGGTGGTGTATGTTGTAAGCCTGCGTTCCCATCATGACATGTGCCTGATGCGTATTCAGCTGGCGGACATCAAGGGCGGGAGAGGAGGCGGAAGGGATGGGCGAGGCAGGTATGACAGGCTTAGTAGGTGTGGCAGACACAGCAGGTAAGGTGGCAGGTGCAGCAGGTAAGGTGGCGAGGGCGAGGCGGAGTTCCCGCTCGACTTTCTTCACCAATTTCTGGAAATCCAAGTCGCCGTAGGCAAAGAAAATGGCGTTCTCCGGCCGATAGAAACGCTGCGTGAAGCGCAAAGCATCGGCGGTAGTGAAGGAACGCAGGCGCTCGGCCGTGCCCAAGATGCTATGCCCCAGCGGGTGACCACCGAACAGCAGATTCTCAAATTCATCATATATCAGTTCGGCGGGCGAGTCGTTATAACTCTCGATTTCATCGCAAATAACCTCTACTTCCTTGTCAATCTCGGCCTGCGGGTACTGGCTGCAAAACACAATGTCGGTCAGCAGGTCGATAGCCTCTGCGGCGTGGGTCTTCATGACGGCTGCGTAGAAGGTTGTATCTTCCTTGTTGGTGAAGGCGTTCAGTTCGCCGCCCACACTCTCCAAGGCATTGATGACTTGCAGGGCCGTGCGCCGCCGCGTACCCTTGAAGGTAACATGCTCGCAGAAGTGCGCCAGCCCTTCCTCGCCCGGCTGTTCGTGGCGCGTACCGGCGGCAATCTGATAGCCGCAGTAGACAACGGGAGAAGCCGATGGCAGGTGAATGATGCGCAGTCCGCAGGCGAGCGTGGTGGTGTTATATCCCATAGTGCCAAACACTCAAAACATTTGACTGAGCCGGCGGATGCCTGCCACCAGCGCATCGACCTCGGCCTTGGTGTTATAGAGGGCAAACGAGGCGCGCACCGTACCCAAGATGCCCAGCCGGTCCATCAGCGGCTGGGCGCAATGGTGACCTGTGCGCACGGCAATGCCCAGGCGGTCGAGCAGAGTGCCCAAATCCAGGTGGTGGATGCTGCCCACGTTGAAGGAGACCACGGCATCGTGCCGGTCCTTCGGCCCGTAAATCTGGAGTTCGGGGATGGTCTGTAGCTGCTCCATGCAATAGCGGGTCAGCGCCTGTTCGTGCGCCTCTATGGCATCAAACCCGATGCCGGCGATGTAGTCAACGGCCGTGGCCAGACCGTGCGTGGCCACATAGTCAGGCGTTCCCGCCTCAAACTTATAGGGCAGGCGGTTGAACGTGGTCTTCTCCCACGTTACCTTGTCTATCATCTCTCCCCCACCCTGATACGGCGGCAGCTTCTCCAGCCATGTCTCCTTGCCGTAAAGCACGCCGATGCCCGTAGGCCCGTACATCTTGTGGCCGCTGAAGGCAAAGAAATCGCAATCCAGCGCCTGCACATCTACCTTGAAGTGGGGCGCGCTCTGCGCACCGTCTACCATCACGGGAATGCCGCGCTCGTGCGCTTTTCTAACGATTTCACCGACAGGATTCACCGTTCCCAGCACGTTACTCACATGCGCCACGCTGACCAGCCGGGTTCTCTCGGTCAGGAACTCATCGAGGCGTTCCACGCACAGCACCCCCTCATCAGTGATGGGCAGATGCCTGACCACAATGCCGCGCTTCTGCGCCTGCAACTGCCAGCTGACGATGTTGGAGTGGTGTTCCATGTCAGTCACCAACACCTCATCGCCTGCCTGCATCTGCGATTCGCAGAACGAGCTGGCCACCAAGTTGATGGCTTCGGTAGTGCCGCGCGTAAAGACTATCTCTTCCGTCTTGCGGGCGTTGACAAACTGGCGAATCTTCTCGCGCGCAGCCTCGTGCAAGTCGGTGGCTTGCTGGGAAAGATAGTGAACGCCGCGATGCACATTGGCATTCACATTCAGGTATTCCTCGCGCATGGCATCCAGAACGCACAGCGGCTTCTGGGTGGTAGCCGCGTTGTCAAGATAGACCAGCGGCTTGCCATACACTTCCCTCGACAGGATGGGAAAGTCCTTGCGTAACGTGTTGGTATCCAGCATTGATGGCTTGTTTTTCGTTATTTACAGAGCTTGCAGCCCTTACATTTGTTCAGCTCGCCACGGAATCGCTTCTCCACCAGGTAGTGCAGGCGGTCGCGCAGGGGCTCCAGCTCCATCTTGTCAATCACTTCATTGATAAAGGCGTTCTGCAACAGCAGCCGGGCCTCTTTCAGCGAGATGCCGCGCTGCTGCATGTAGAAGAGTGCCGCATCGTTCAGCTGCCCCACCGTTGAGCCGTGGGCGCACTTCACATCATCGGCATATATCTCCAGCATGGGCTGGGTAAACATGCGCGCCTCCGTGGAGGCGGTCAGGTTCTGGTTGGTCATCTGCGAGAGGGTCTTCTGCGCGCCGTGTTCCACCAACACCCGACCGGCAAAGGCGCCGACAGACTTGTCATCGAGTACGTACTTGTAAAGCTCGGTCGATGCGCAGTGCGGCACCCGGTGGGTAATCAGCGTATTGTTGTCAACGTGCTGCTCCTTGTCTGCAATCACGCAGCCATAGCAGCCACACTCAGCTCCCTCGCCCGAGAAGGTCAGGTCGAGCTTGTTGCGCGTAACGCCGTTGTGCAGGGTTATCACGTTGTGGTTTACGCGGCTGTCTCGCTGCTGGTCTATGTAGACATTGCTGATGCGCACATTGTCATGGTGAGTCTCTTCCATGCAATAGAGGTCCAGCCGCGCGCGGTCGCCCACAAATGCCTCGGTGACCTGCGTAGTCAGGAAGTGGCGGTCATCAGCGGCATGATCGCAGAACAGCAGCTTCAGCTCCGCGCCTTCCTCAAGCACAATCAGCACACGGCGGTTGACCATCAGGTCGGGCACCTGCCGCTGGGCATTCTTCGGCGTTGCCTTCAGGATGTTGATAACCTGAATGGTGCGTTCCACCTTCACGTTGCGGGGCACGTAGACCAGCATGCCGCTCTGGGCCAGCATGGTGTTCAGCGCCGTTACCGCATCTGCCGAAGTCTTCGCCAACTTGGCGTAATACTTGCTGACAATATCGGGATATTTTTCGATGGAATCGATGATTACGCCCTCTGGCAAGCCACTTCTGCCCCCGCCGCGCAGAGGGGCGGACTGCGGTTGCGACTTGGCGTGGAACATATCGTTCACGACAAAGTAGAGCGAGGTCGACAGGTTTGGCACATCACAACGGAACGCCTCGTACGGGTCGACAGGAATCTCCAGCCGGCTGACGTTCACCCCGAAGTCTGGGGCAAAGAGCTTCTGCAGGTCAGTATATCTATACCGCTCCACCTTCCGTGTCGGGAAGCCCTGCGCCTTGAAGTCGGCAAAGGCTTGGTCGCGCACGGCGTTCATCGGCTCCGGCGCGTGGCTGAAGATGAGCTGCCGAGCCTGCTCGTAGAGTTCTATGTATTGCTGCTCACTGTTCATCCTTCTCACTCCTCGCCAGCCTCTTCCTTTATCCAGTCGTAGCCGTGTTCCTGAATCTGGCGGGCCAGCTCCTGGCCGCCGGTCTTCACGATTCGGCCTTTATACAGCACATGCACGTACTGCGGGCGTATCATCTCCAGCAGACGGTCGTAGTGGGTAATGACAATGCACGAAGTCTCCGGCGTCTGCAGCTTGTTCACGCCCTCGGCCACGATGCGCATGGCATCGACATCAAGCCCGGAGTCAGTCTCATCGAGAATGGAGAGCTTCGGCTCCAGCATGGCCATCTGGAAAATCTCGTTGCGCTTCTTCTCGCCGCCGCTGAAGCCTTCGTTCACCGAGCGGTTGGCCAGTTTGGAGTCTAACTCCACGATTTTCCGCTTCTCGCGCTGCAGCTTCAGGAACTCCGCGGCATTCATGGGCTCCAGACCCTGGTATTTGCGCTTCTCGTTGATGGCCGCCTTCATGAAGTTGGTCATTGACACGCCGGGAATCTCCACCGGGTACTGGAACGACAGGAACAGCCCTTCGTGCGCCCGGTCTTCAGGCTTCATCTCCAGCAGGTTCTTGCCGTTAAACCACGCTTCGCCTTCGGTCACCTCATAGAGCGGATTGCCCACCAGCACGGCCGACAGCGTAGACTTGCCGGAGCCATTAGGCCCCATGATGGCATGGGTATCGCCATCGTTCACCACCAGGTCAACGCCCTTCAATATCTCCTTGTCGCCGATTCGGGCGTGCAGATTACGTACTTCTAACATCCTTTTTCTTTGTTTTAGGCCGCAAAGTTACGAATTTTCTATGAATTAATAACCATTTCCGATGTTTTTTATGCCTTTCCGCACCCCATGCAGAGCCAATCATGCAATATTATCAGGGATTATGTGCCGTCTTATCATTTTTTTTCGTATCTTTGCACACAGAATGGCTCATGTATCCATTAGGATTATAAGTACGAAAACTAACAGAAAACTCTAATTATCAAGAAACATGAAAAGAAAATGGTTGTTTGCGTTCCTGCTATTGGCAGCGACAGTCACGACTGCCCAAAACCCCATGCAGGTGCAAGTCGGAGAGAATCAGGTGAAGGTGGAGTTCTACACCCCTTCCATTGTCCATGTAGTCAAAGCGCCCACAGGGCATCAGTACACCAAGGAAAGCCTGGTGGTGATTGCCAAGCCCGACGAGGGGATGGCCATCACGCAGAAAGGCAACAGCGTGTCGAGCGGCACGCTGACCGTTAAGGTCGATGCGAAGACGGGAGCCATCACCTTTGCCGACGGCCGCGGCCGCGTGCTGCTGCGCGAGAAGGGCGTGACCTTCGAGCCTGTTGCCGTAAACCCGCATGCGGGCGCCTACAAGGTGACGCAGAGCTTCACACTCGACAAAGACGAGGCCATCTACGGCCTGGGCTCCATACAAGACGGCAAGATGAACCGCCGGGGCACACACATCATGATGGAACAGTCGAACCTGCAGGACTTCCAGAACGTGCTGCAGTCCATCAAGGGCTGGGGGCTCTTCTGGGACAACTACTCGCCCACGCTCTTCGACGACAACGCGCAGGGCATGAGCCTCTCATCTCAGGTGGGCGACTGCGCCGACTACTACTTCATGCTGGGCGGCTCGGCCGACGGCGTGATAGCCCAGATGCGCCACCTCTCAGGCGACGTGCCGATGTTCCCCCTGTGGACCTACGGCTACTGGCAGTCGAAGGAGCGCTACAAGACCTCGAAGGAGACGTTAGGCATTGTCGAGCAGTACCGCCGCCTGGGCGTTCCCCTCGACGGCATAATCCAGGACTGGCAGTACTGGGGCAACAACTACCTGTGGAACGCAATGGACTTCCTCAGCGAAGACTTTGCCGACGGCAGGCAGCTGATAGCCAAGTCGCACGAGCTGAACGCCCACTTCATGATTTCCATCTGGGCCAGCTTCGGCCCGATGACCAAGGCGTTCCGCGAACTCAGCGAGAAGAACCTGCTGTTCGACTTCGAGACATGGCCGCAGAGCGGACTCTCGCACATCTGGCCGCCGCGCCGCGACTACCCCTCGGGCGTGCGGGTCTATGATGCCTTCAGCCAGGAGGCGCGCGACATCTACTGGAAAAACCTCAAGCGGCTCTACGACTACGGCGTGGATGCCTGGTGGATGGACTCTACCGACCCCGACTTCTTCAACCCGACGGAAGCCAACTACGAACACAAGGCCGGCACCAACGGCACGTGGCGCTCGCTGCGCAATGCCTTCCCCCTGGAGACCGTAAAGGGAGTCTACGCCAGCCAGCGCAAGGAGACGGACAAGAAGCGCGTGTTCATCATGACGCGCTCCGCCTTTGCCGGCCAGCAGCACTACGGCTCCAACATGTGGAGCGGCGACGTGGCCTCGTCATGGGACATGCTGCGCAAGCAGGTGCCCGCCGGACTGAGCTTCTCGCTCACGGGCAACCCGAACTTCAACACCGACATCGGCGGCTTCTTCTGCGGCTCATACAACACGAGAGGCGGCGGCAGCGCCCCGCGCAACCCGCAGTACCAGGAACTCTACGTGCGCTGGATGCAGTACGGACTGTTCTGCCCCGTCTTCCGCAGCCACGGAGCCGACGCGCCCCGCGAGATTTGGCAGTTCGGCAAGAAGGGCGAGCCTGTCTATGATGCCATCGAGCAGATGATTCGCCTGCGCTACCGCTTCCTTCCCTACCTGTACAGCACCGCCTGGCAGGTGACCAGCAACAACGAGAGCTATCTCCGCCCGCTGTTCAGCGACTTCGCACAGGACAAGGCGGTCTGGAACACGACCGATGAGTTCATGTTCGGCCGCGCCATACTGGCCGCGCCCATCGTTGAGGCCCAGTACACCAAGGAGCAAATCATCAAGGAGGATGCCATGACGGGCTGGGACAAGAAAGAGGCGAAAGCCGAGGGCGACGACACGGGCGTGGACTTCACCGCCGGGAAGACGGCCGTGAAGTACTTGCCGAAGGGAGCCACCTGGTATGACTTCTGGACAGGCCAGAGCTACCGCGGCGGCCAGTCGGTGACCCTGCAGACCCAGCTCAACCGCGTACCCATGTTTGTGCGCGCCGGCAGCATTCTGCCGCTGGGCCCGGAGATGGAGTACGTAGGCCAGAAGGCATGGGACAACCTGGAAATCCGTGTCTATCCCGGAGCTGACGGCACGTTCACGCTCTACGAAGACGAGGGCGACAACTACAACTACGAGCAGGGTGTCTACGCCACCGTTCCCTTCCAGTGGAACAACGCCCGCCGCACACTGACCATCGGGGAGCGCAAGGGCACATACCCCGGCATGCTGACGGCACGGAAGTTCACGGTGGTGCTGCCCGACGGCACTTCGCAGACGGTAGACTACAACGGCAGCGAGCTGACCATCAAGCTGTAAGCAGCCCCGGCAGAGCAGCTGCAGACCATTAAAGAAAACGGCTATCAGGCACGAAGTCAGCCCGATAGCCGTTTTTTCATGGCCGCCGCGCGGCAGCCTATTTCTGCCAATGCGAGATGAGCGCCCTAAGCTCTGCTTTCGTGACCTGCACCACCGCGCCGTGCTTCTGCTCCGAGAAGTTCGTGCGCCTCATCGGGCTGCCAGGCTCATCGAAATAGCCGATGGGCGTGAATGTCTTGAAGTCCGTAGTCTCAAGAAAGCCGAAATTGTGGGGCTCGCGCGAGTAGTTGTCAAACATCATTATCCACTTGTCTTTGCCAATGAGCTGCCACACGTTGGGCGCTTCGTGCCGCTGCGTTTCGCCGTCAGTGAACGAAGGGTCTTGCGTATAAGGGCCGGTTATGCAGGTGCTGGTCGCGTGCTTGGGCAGACCGTGCTGCGTGGCAAACAGATGGTAGGTGTCGCCGACCTTGGTAATATCCGAGTCTATCATGTTGAACTTAAAGTTCCCATTCTCGTCAGTCTCCGAGCCGAACAGGAACTTTGGCTCTGAGGTCATGGCCGTGAAATCGTTGTTCATATAGACATAGTAGATGCTGTTTCTGCTGCGCAGGAAGCGGGTGGTGAAGTGCATCATGATGCGGCCCGTCTGCTCGTCTGTTATCATCTCAGGCGCCCACACGCAGCCGACATCTTCCCACGAGATGGGCCTGCCCTCACCGTCAGTAGCCCCCGTGGGGCTGGTCAGCTTCGTGAAATCGAGGTTGGTGCGATTCCAGTGGATGAGGTCGAATGACTTCAGCAGCACCAGCCCGCGATTGTTTCCCCAGTCATACTTCCTGCCGTCACGCTCCCACTGGGTCGTGCGGATGCCATCGCGCTGGCCGAAGACGTGCAAATCGGTCATGGCCACACAGAAGCCACCGTCTGGCCCCCTGAAGATGAAGGGGTCGCGAATGCCCTTCTGCTCGGCAATGGTGTCGCCTGCCATGATGGGGCGGTCACCGTTCAGTGCAGTCCACGTATAGCCATCCCAGCTATATGCCATGTGCAACCCGTGGTCAGCATCTTTGTGATACACCATCACGTAACCACCCATCTTCTTGTTTCTCTGCTTGGCGTGAGCGGTCGGCAAGACCAGCATAGCCAATAATAACCAAATAACTCTTTTCATAATCAGCGCAAAGATACAAAACATCAGTCAACAACCCGTCATTCCGCACACGCCATTATCGTTATTTATGATTTGTTTGCACTTTTTGCGCCGCAGTCCTCCCCTCCTCGCCGCCCTACCAGTCAGCAGTTCCCCAATTCGCCGCCAGTAAAACACCGTGAGTATTGCCAAAAACTCACGGAATATTCTCCAAAAAAGCGGCACTTTTCGACCAAAAACTCCGTGAGTTTCGACAAAAAAGCGGTGCTTTAGGAAAATTACTCCGTGAGTTTCGGGCAAAACTCACGGAGTAATTTCCAAAACTCCCATACTATTTTCCGAAACTCGCCGCGGTTCAGCCGGATTTGTAATCCGGCTGCATGGAGTATAAGAATTTGCA
>JAFLSH010000039.1 GCA_022511055.1 Prevotella sp.
GATTATTTCCCGAAAAAGTTTTGTGGTTTCAGCGAAATTCTATATATTTGCACAAGAATTCCTGTCGCCTGCTGTCTGCGGCTGCAGACTGTGTGAGGAAAGCGGCCGATGGTGCGGCGCGGGCAGGCTCTTGTGTGGCATAACCTTTTTTAACGTAATATTAACCCTAAAAAATCAAGTGAAATGAAAAAGATTAGTTTGAAAGTCATGGCTTGCCTGCTGTCAGGCTCGCTGGTGTGCAGCTCGTGTGTCGGTTCGTTTAAGCTGTTCAACGCTTACAACCAGTGGCAGACACAGATGACCAACATCAAGATTGTCAACGGTATCGTGGGCTTCATTCTGCTGCCTATCGTTGGCGGTGTTACCTATCTGGTAGATGCTGTGGTGCTGAACACCATCGAGTTCTGGAGTGGCTCGAACCCCATGGCCTCTAATGTGGGCAAGACCCAGAAGGTGCTGGGCGAAGATGGGCGCTACTATGCCGTGAAGACCCTGAAGGATGGCTATCAGGTGACTGCTCCCACGGGCGAAGTAACGCTGTTCACATACGACCAGCAGTCGAACAGCTGGTCGATGAGCCAGAACGGTGAGGTGCGCGAGATTTTCCGCTTCAACGAAGACGGTCAGAGCATCCGTGTCAACATCAACGGTCAGGAGCGTGACTTCACACTCAACGAGCAGGGACTTGAAGAGGCTCGCATGACCGCTGGCGAGGGTCTGTATTTTGCAGCACGATAAGGGCGTGGCGCGCCGCCAGCGCCGTCAGTCGATGCGGTAACTGATGTTCTGCTTCGTCTGAGGGCTGCTGACGGTCAGCACGATGCGATAGAGGCGGTCGCCCCACATGCTGCGCAACGTCGGGTCGAGCTTGTCGCTGATGTCTTCGACAGTGGCCGACAGCTGACGCGGGTTGTACGTCAGGCGATGGCTGCCTACCGACAACTGGCCGGGCTTCTGCCCGGCTGGTTTCGTTGTGGTGAGCAGCATGAGGCGGGTGGGCGCCTTGTTGGCCGAGAGGGTGAAGTCCTCGGTCACGGTGACCCCGCTGCGGCTGATGGCCACGGTGCGTAGCCATGTGCTGACTGCCGCCTCCGGCGGATAGGCTCCCGCCAGGTCGAGTGTCAGCCGGCCGGGCTTGTGGCTGATGAGCCGTGCGGCGTAGTCCTTGCCGTCGTGCTGGTCGGTGCCGTTGACTTGCGGCAGGTTGTGGTAGCCAGACTGCATGGTCCAGATGTCGTAGCGGTCGCCTGAGAACGTCTTTGAGGTATATTCGCCCACGCCGGCATCAATGAACAGCGGCTGGCCGTCGGCGTAGACAATGAACGAGCCCACGTCGTTGTGGTTGTGGCTCTCGCCGTTGTGTCCGCCCTTCATTGCCACGTAGAGCGGGCCGCGCCGTGCGGTCATGATTTGCAGGTTGGGCAGCCACACGTCGTTCAGCAGCGGCTCGGCGGGCTTCTCGTTCAGGAAATCGGCCAGCTGGTTAAGGAAAAGCAGCTCGCGCGCCATCGAGGGGAAGTTGTGGCTGGCGGCAAAGTGCTTGCCTGCGGTGGCGGTGTAGTCCTGCCGCCGGGCGGCGTAGGCCGCAAAGGAATTCATGGTTTCATCGGCCAGGAAACGGCCAAACGGGTAGAGCGTGTTGGGCTGCACCACGGCGTGGTTGGTGTGTATGTCGGCGAAGGTGGTGCAGTAGTCGTTCTCGATATAGGTCTTGTAGACATAGCTCCCCATGGCCTTGACCTTCGGGTGGCTGCTCAGGTCGATGCGGCCGCCCGTGGCCTCGCGCAGCGTGAACAGCACCTCGAACATCGAGGCGGCCGCGCGGTCCCAGTAGCCGGGGCCTTCGTCGCAGCCCCCGTCGTCGGGGTAGGAATTGATGAAGGCATCGGTAGCCGCCATAATCTGGCCGACCGCCTCCAGCTGCCGCTGGCGGTCGGGCTCGCAGAGCAGCACGCAGTAGAGCCAGTTGGAGCAAATCCAGGGGTTCCAGTTCATGCCCGCCGTCTTCCACCAGTAGTTGCCCGTGCGGGCCGGCTCCAGTATGCGGCGGCCAATCTCGCTGTCGATGCGGCGGGCCAGCAGCGGCGAGAAACGGTCGAGTGCCGGGCGCAGCATGTAGGTAGTCCACACAATGAGACTGGCCGTCTCGGCGTTGAACAGGTCTACGGTCTGGTCTTCCGTGCGGGGCACTTTCGAGCCGTAGTGGGCGGGTATGCCCCACCACGTCTCTTCGCAGAAGCTCTGCAGCCCGTTGACAATGTCGGGCAGAAAGCGGCCCTTGCCCTCAATGATTTCGGCCATGGCCAGTATGGCCAGGTGCTGGCGCTTACGGAATGAGAGCGCCTCGTAGCCCACGCGGTTGCCGTTCTCCTTGAACTGTGCGAACTCCGTGGCGGGCAGTGCGGGCCACGGCTGGCCGAGCAGCGGCTCGGCGGCTGCCGTGTAGCTCTGGCGCATGGCCTCGGGCATGGTTTGCCGCCAGCCGGCGCTGTCGGCGCGCGGGAACGGCTCGTAGCGGCAGGGCTGCACGAGTGTCTGTTCCAGAGTGCCTGCGAGTGAAGCCAGTGTCTGGCTCCAGAGCGGGCCGGCCAGCACAGCCAGCAGACCCAGCAAGAGTGTTCGTCTTACCATTTGTCGCGCGTTTGAATGTCGTCAGCCCATCGGTGGTCTTTCGGGAACGGCTGTCCGCCCCATGCCTTCACCTGTGTCCACGGCTCGGCCTTGTCGGTCCAGAAGGGGTGGTCGGCGGGCAGGCCCAGCGGCATGAAGCTGAGCGAGGTCATGTAGAGCGAGCCGTTGTTGGTGTACCAGTCGGCCGTCTCGGGCTGGTGGCCGCAGAAGCCGATGGTCAGGTAGCCGCCCTCGTTGAAGTTCTGCTGCTGGTCGAACATGCGGTGCAGCACCTGGGTCAGTGCGGCGCGCACCTGGCCGTTTGACAGCTCTTCGGGCAGCTTCTGGTACCACGCCATCAGCGCCAGCGGCTGCATGGCGGCCATGCGGTAGGGCGTGGAGCGCCCGATGACGGGGAACGTGCCTTCCGGCGAGATGAAGCGCTCCAGAATGATGCTGAACTTCTGTGCCCGCTTCAGGGCGCGGTCGTAGTATTTCTGGTAGTCCAGCCGCGTGTTGGCGCGTGCATCGACCATGGCCTGCAATGTCTCCAGGTACATGGCGTGGAACACGTAGCTCGAGTAGTAGTCGAAGGCAAACACGGGGCCATCGGCATACCAGCCATCGCCCACGTACCACTCCTCAACCTTGCGGCAGGCCGTGTTGACACGGAACTCATCGTAGGCTTTCAGACCTGCGGCCTTGGCAATGAAGCTCTCGATGACACTGGAGAAGAGAAACCAGTTGGTGTAGGGCGGGTCGATGGAGCGCAGCCCCTGCAGCTCCTTGATGTAACGCTGCTTGGTCTGCTCGTCAAGTGGCAGCCACAGCTGGTCGTAAGCGCGCAGGAACGACTCGGCAATGTAGGCGGCATCGACCAGATTCTGCCCCGCTACGCCCCAGCAGAGGTAGTCGGGCGACTGCGGGTCGACCGAGTTCTTGTAAGCCTGCAACGCCCACTCGCGCAGCTGTCGGCGCTGCTGCCCCTCGGCGGTGTCGTCATCGGGCAGCGCGAGCCACGGGGCGATGCCCGCCATGAGCCGCCCGAAGGTCTCCATGTAGACCACCTTGCGGTTGCGGTTGTCGAATGAGGGCGAGAACTCCGTCAGCATGTTCTTTTGCAGTTCGCCGCGCGCCATGTTCTCCAGCACGGGCTGCGCCATCTTGTAGGCCAGCTCGGTCCAGTACTCCCGGTCTGTGGGCTCGGTTTTTTTCACTTTCTTTGCCTCTGCGGGCATGAGCAGCACCAGTAGTGCCGCCAAGGTCAAAAATGTCTGTTTCATGTTGCTATGTAATTTATAGTTTGTTCGTTATGCCGCCCGTTCAGCCGTGTTTGCGCGCGGGCAACTGGTAAATACGGTGCGAAGTTACAAAAAAGTTTTGAAAAAGTCACTGAATATTGCAAGAAAAACCGTACTTTTGTAGCCAAAAACCGAAACTATGCAGACAAAGAAAGCCTTATTGACCCTGTTTTCCCTTGCCACGGCCCTGCTTGCCACGGCTCAGAGTGTGCCGCCGCTGGCCTTGCGCTATGACAAGCCTGCCACGTTCTTCGAAGAGTCGCTGCCCATTGGCAACGGCAAGCTCGGCGCGCTGGTCTATGGCGGTGTTGAGGATAACGTCATCTACCTGAACGACATTACGCTGTGGACCGGGAAGCCCGTTGACCGCGAGCTTGACCGTGATGCCCACCAGTGGATTCCGAAAATCCGTGAGGCTCTGTTCAATGAGGATTATGCGCTGGCCGACTCGCTGCAGCTGCACGTGCAGGGGCCGAACTCGCAGTTCTTTCAGCCGCTCGGCACGTTGCATATCGAGGATTTAAACCCGGGCGAAGTGTCGGGCTATCAGCGGCAGCTGTCTTTAGACAACGGTCTGCTGACCGACAGCTACAGCCGTGGCGGGCGGCGGGTGCAGCGCGAGTATTTCTGCTCGAGCCCCGACAAGCTGATAGCCATCAGCCTGGCCGGCGATGTCAATGTCAGGCTGCGGCTGACCAGCCAAGTGCCCCACCGCGTGAAGGCCAGCGGGCGGCAGCTGACACTGACCGGCCACGCCACGGGCGACCCCAACGAGAGCATTCACTTCTCGGCCTGCCTGCGGGTGGAGACAGACGGGGCTGTCAGCGCCAGTGATACCACGCTCACCATCAGCGGCGGGCGGCAGGCCACGGTCTACCTGGTGAACGAGACCAGCTTCAACGGCTTCGATAAGCATCCCGTCAAAGAAGGTTTCGACTATCTGAACGCCAGCATCGATGGGCTTTTCCATACGCAGAATCATAGTTATGAAGCCTTTCGCCAGCGCCACGTGGCAGACTATCAGAAATACTTCAGTCGTGTGCGGCTTTTGCTCGGTGAAACCGATGAAAATGAGTGGCAGCGCGATGCTAATCTGTCCACCGAGCAGCTGCTGAAAGACTACACCGACAAGGGCGGGCAGAGCCGGTACTTGGAAATGCTCTATTTCCAGTACGGCCGCTACCTGCTCATCACTTCATCGCGCACGCCGGGCGTTCCCGCCAACCTGCAAGGGCTCTGGAGCCCGCATCTCTGGTCGCCCTGGCGCGGCAACTACACGGTCAACATCAATCTCGAAGAGAACTACTGGCCGGCCTTTGTCGGCAACTTGGCAGAGATGGCTGCGCCGCTCGATGGATTCGTGCAGGCGCTGGCAGCCAACGGCCGCTATACCGCCAGAAACTATTACGGCATCGGGCGCGGCTGGTGTGCCAGCCATAACTCCGATATCTGGGCCATGACCAATCCCGTGGGCGAGAAGCGCGAGAAGCCCGAGTGGGCCAACTGGAACATGGGCGGGGCGTGGCTGGTGAACACGCTGTGGGAGCGCTATCTCTTCACGCAAGACAAGGCGTATCTCGAAGCCACCGCCTATCCGCTGATGAAGGGGGCTGCCGACTTCTGCCTGGATTGGCTGATTGACAACCCCAAACAGCCCGGCGAGCTGATTACGGCGCCCAGCACCTCGCCTGAGAATGAGTACAAGACCGACAAGGGCTACCACGGCATGACCTGCTATGGCGGCACGGCCGACTTGGCCATCATCCGCGAGCTGCTGACAAATGTCATTGCCGCCAGCCGGATTTGCGGCGGAGATGCCACGCCCTACCGGCAGGCACTGGAACGGCTGCACCCTTACACCATAGGCCACATGGGCGACCTGAACGAGTGGTACTATGACTGGGATGACTGGGATTTCCAGCACCGCCACCAGAGCCATCTCATAGGTCTCTATCCCGGCAACCACTTGGCGCAGCAGTCTCTCGCAGAGGCGGCCGATGCACCGCTTCTCAAAGCCTGCGAGCGCTCGCTGGAACTCAAGGGTGACCAGACTACGGGCTGGTCTACGGGCTGGCGCATCAATCTCTGGGCGCGGTTGCGCAACGCCACGCAGGCATATCATGTCTATCGGAAGCTGCTGACCTACGTGTCGCCCGACAACTACAAAGGCCCAGACCGGCGGCGGAGCGGCGGCACCTATCCGAACTTGTTCGATGCGCACCCGCCGTTCCAGATAGACGGGAACTTCGGCGGCACGGCCGGCGTGTGCGAAATGCTCATGCAGTCTCACCGCCTGTCGCCCGATAGTCAGCGCTTTGTCATCGAGCTGCTGCCCGCCCTGCCCGAAGCGTGGCGGGAAGGCAGTGTCAGCGGGCTTTGCGCGCGCGGCGGCTTCGAGGTTTCCTTCTCGTGGAAGGATGGGAAAGTGACAAAATGCGCCATTTCATCGAAAGTTGGCGGCACGGTTGCCGTGGTAGCGCCTGTCGATGGCGGTGTCAGAGAGGAAACGGTCACGCTGAAGCCCGGAGAATCGGTAGCGGTCAATGTGAAGTAAATCCAAACCTGCCATGAATCTTAGAAACGCCACCGCACCTGCACCTCAACCTCTGGCAGTGCCGAGTCGTTCACTTGCTGCAGGCCGCTGCTTATTTGGCTGCGGTCAAAATAGTCGGTGACACCCAGCTTGCCCACTGCGGTGAGCCGCCGGCCTAACTCCCTGCGCACCATGACCATGTAGCGGATGCCTTCGCCGTAGAGCATGGGGAAGGTGGAGGCATAGAGCGGCCCGCGCTCATAGGTATAGAGGCGGCTCTCGTATGATGGCGTGCGGAAATAGGTGAAAGCCCCCATCAGCTGTGTCTTCGGCAGGGTGCAGTCTATTTGCTGCCCGATGGCCCAGCCCGTTTCTTCGCCGACACGCGCCAAGTCTGCCTGTGTTTTCAGCCTTAGCGGCCTGAGCCCCGTGTAGTCGGCACTCAGCCGGGCCCGCTGCTCGTTCCGCCAATAAAGGGCGGTTTTATCGGCATTATCGCGTTCCCTGCGGTGCAGGCGGTAGCGCGCCTGAAAGCTCCAGTCTTTGTGGGTGTAGTTGGCGGTTATGATATGGTCGTTGGCGTATGAAGACTGCGAAACCTGGTATTTTGCCCACGGCGCATAGCTCCAGTCAGTATAAGCCTGTAGCCGCAGCCGTGGCGATGGCTGCCACGTTAGGCCCAAGTAGGCGGCGCTCTCGTTCTGCACCCGCCCGCCTTCGCTCAGGCTGTGGGCGTAGAGCGCCGTGTACCGATAGGAATAAAACCGCTGTATGGCCAGCAGGCTCAACCCTTCGGCCAGTTGCAGGCTCAGGGTGTTCAGGGTGGCCAGTGCGCCCTGCCGGTTGGCGGCTGTCTCGCCGGCAACGGTCAGCCGGCGGCTGTTGTAGCCATAGTTGGCACTGACATTCAGAAAGTCCTGCCCCTGCGGGTAGTATCGGCGGTAGATGGCACTCACATCAGGCTGCAGCCGCCGCGACAGATGGGTGTAGATAGCCGTTGCGCCGAGATGGAATCCGTTCTTCTGCCACCGCAGGTCTGCCCCCGCATCCGTTGAGTGCGTGTTCCCTTTCTTGCCCATTTCGGTGGGGGTGCGGTGGTAGCCATCCGTGAGCAGGGTGGTGGCGGTGCTGTCTTTCTGGTTGAGCGTGGCATCGAGCGCCCTGTACGAAACGAAGGCGGTGGCCCGCAGCCGTGGGTTGAGCCTGACCGTGGCGGCCACGCCCTGGAAATGGTTGGCCGCGCTGCGCGAGGCATGCGGCCTGACGGTGGTAGGGGTGCGCCCCAGCTGGCTGAGCGTGGCCAACTTGCCCAGCCCGAGGCTGTTGTTGAGTACCAGCCCCATGCCGGTTGATATTTTGTATTTGCCTGCCACCAGCTGTTCCAGCCGGCCCAGCCGCTTCAGCTGGATAAAAAACGAGTAGTAGTCATACCCCCCCCAGTTGCGCCCTGCCATGAAAGGCTCGCCGCTGTCTTGCGCGCCCACCAGCCCCGCTTTGACATGCTGGGTTGTGTAGGTATAGCGCAGCCAGTGCTTGTAGGGGTAGCCCAGATAGCCGTTGCGGTCGCCCTGCCGCTGATAGAGCGGCACTTTTCCGTAGCCGGTCAGTTCGTGGCGGCCCCGGCTGAGCAGGTCTTTGGGCTTGATGGTGTCAGGAGCCTTTTCGCCGAGGTAGACAAAGTGAGGCAGAAGTGCCAGGCGCGCCGGGTCGAAGGCCGGCAGCATGCGCAGCTCGCCAAACGACCGCATGGGGCCGTAACGTTCCAGATGTTCTGTCAGTTGTTCCACCTGCTGCGCGGTCAGGAAAGGCAGCTGTTCCAGGTCTTCACGTGTGGCTGTGTTCAGGTTGATGGGGTGATTGGCCTGTTCGGTCAGCAGCTGCATGGTCTCTTCCCATGCTTCCGACTCGGCATCCTCTGCTGTCATGAGTTCGCTGATGGTCTGCTCCCATGTGGGTTGCTCTGACTGCCCGCAGACCGTCAGGCTCAACGTGAGCAGGGCAGCGAACATGGTGCGGCGTTTCATGGTTGGCAGGGCGGGCGTGGCTGACGGCTAAAGCAGGTCCAGGCAGCGTTCAATGGGAATGCCGCGATTCTTGTCATCAGTGTCGCGGTAGCGGTCTATCATGCGGAACACGGTGTCCATGGCCTTCCGGGTGCTTTGCGCTAACGGCTCGCCGTTCAGCAGCTGGCCGATGAGTACTGCCGAGAAAATGTCGCCCGTGCCGTGGAACAGCCCGGGAATCTCCTCGTATTCCAGCTGGAAAAACTCGCCGTTGGCGTGGTTGTAGCCGCAGACTGAGGGTGTGCCGTCAATGCGGCAGCTCGTGACAATGGCCGAGCGGCTGCCAATGTCGCGCAGCCGGCTCAGCAGCTCGCGCGCCTCTTGCCATGTGATGCCTTCCGTCTGGAACGGCGTGTCAGTCAGGTAGCAGGCTTCCGTATAGTTCGGGAAGGTCAGGTGTGCCACGCTGACCATCTCGCGCATCAGCCGCACTTGCTTCTGCGTGACACCGTTGTAGAGCCGCCCGCCGTCTCCCATGATGGGGTCTACGAAGACGGTGGTGCCGCGGCTGCCCTGCTCCTTGCAGTAGCCGGCCACCAGCCGGGCCTGCTCATCGCTGAACATCAGCCCGGTGCAGATGGCATCGAATGTGAAGCCCAGCTCTTTCCACACGGGCAGCGTGTCGCGGATATATGCCGTGTTGTCTTGTATCTTGAACTTCCCATAGTCGAGCGTGTTCGACACCAAGGCTGTCGGCAGGCTGTAGGTGGGTATGCCCAGGTAGGAGAGTATGGGCAGCATGGCTCCCATGCCCACCTTGCCGTAGCCTACTACATCGTTTATCAGCAGTATCTGTTTCATTCTGTGTGCAAAGTTACGAAATAATTGACAATTGGCGGCCGTTAATTGGCATTTATTTTGTAATTTTGCAGCCAAATGAGTGAGAAACAACCGTCTTCGCCGATACTGGCGCTCCAGCAACAGCGCTTCCTGTTGCAGCTGGAGTGCCAGGCAGAGAAAGAAGCCTTCCGCCGCCAGACCGAGGCGCGCGGCCTGGAGCGGCTGGTGAGGCGTGGCGATGCCTGGTGGCCGCTGCGCACAGGGCGCAGCTACTATAACTCGCTGAATCAGCTGTGCATTGAGCTGACCCGCCAGTCAGACGAGGAGACTGACCACCATTTCGAGTACGGAAAGCCGGTTGAGTTCTTTGCGGGCGACACGGCGCTCCGTTACTTCAACTTCACGGGAACGGTCAGCTTTGTCGATGGCAGCCGCATGGTGGTGGCACTGCCGGATGACGGCTGTGTCGTCGACTTGCAGAACGCCGCGCTGCTGGGCGTGCAGCTGACATTCGACGAGACCTCTTATCGCACCATGACCGAAGCCCTTGACCGCGTGATGCGGGCCAAGGGGCGGCTGGGCTATCTGCGCGACCTTTTCTACTCCCCCCGCCAGCAGGCCGAGACCTTCAGCTTTGCCCCCATGCGCTTCCCTTACCTGAACGCCACGCAGGAGCTGGCTGTCAACCGGGTGCTGTGGGCAAAGGATGTGGCCGTGGTGCATGGGCCGCCGGGCACGGGCAAGACCACCACGCTCGTGGAGGCCATCTACGAGACACTGCGCCGCGAAAACCAGGTGCTGGTCTGCGCACAGAGCAACATGGCTGTCGACTGGATTTCCGAGAAACTTGTCGACCGCGGCATTCCCGTCTTGCGCATCGGCAACCCTTCGCGTGTCAACGACAAGATGCTGGCACTCACCTACGAGCGCCGCTTCGAGGCACACCCCGACTACGAGCTGCTGTGGTCTATCCGCAAGGCCATGCGCGACCTGCGCGCCCGCCGCAAGCGGGGCGACGAGAAGTTCCACCAGAAGATGGAACGCCTGCGCGACCGTGCCAACGAGCTGGAGATACGCATCAACGCGCAGCTCTTCGGCGAGGCGCGTGTCATTGCCTGTACGCTGGTGGGCTCGGCCCATCGGCTGCTCGACGGGCAGAAGTTCGGCACGGTGTTCATCGACGAGGCCGCTCAGGCACTGGAGGCCGCCTGCTGGATTCCCATTCGCCGCGTAAACCGCGTGGTGCTGGCCGGCGACCACTGCCAGCTGCCGCCCACCGTGAAGAGCTTAGAGGCCCTGAAGGCCGGTCTTGGCACAACTCTCATGGAGCGCATTGTCGACAACAAGCCCGAAGTGGTTACCCTGCTGCGGGTGCAGTATCGCATGAACGAGGAGATTATGCGCTTCTCCAGCGACTGGTTTTACGCCGGCCAGGTGGAGTCGGCCCCGGAAGTCCGTTTCCGCAGCGTTCTCGACCTTGATGTGCCGATGGAGTGGGTGATGGCGGCGGCAGAGGAGGCCGACCCCACGGAAGTGCGCAGCTCGTCTGGCTCGCTGCTCAACAAGGCGGAGGCCGAACAGACCCTGCGGGTGCTGCAGCAGTATTTCGAGCGGATAGGCAAGGAGCGCGTGCTTGAGGAACGGCTCGACGTGGGCATCATCTCGCCCTACCGTGCGCAGGTGCAGCATCTGCGCTCGCTGGTGAAGAAGCGGGAGTTCTTCAAGCCCTTCCGCCACCTGATAACGGTCAACACCGTTGACGGCTTTCAGGGTCAGGAGCGCGATATCATAGTCATTTCGCTGGTGCGGTCTAACGATGAGGGGCAGATTGGCTTTCTGCGCGACCTGCGCCGCATGAACGTGGCCATTACTCGCGCGCGCATGAAACTCATCATTCTCGGCAACCCCGACACCATGGCGCACCACCCTTTCTATCGCCGGCTCTACGACTACATTCAGGGGCTTCAGCTGGGCTAAAACCCCGAAAAATCAGCTATTATAAGCCCTTTAGACAATTTTTTCAGCAGTTTAGATGATATTTTTATTGGCGGTAGCGATTTTTTTCGTATCTTTGCCCCGACTAAAAACGGAATGGCGACCCCAAAACAACGAATACAATACATTTTTTATTAACTAATATTTTAAATTTTAATGCTTATGACAAATCTAAACTTAAAGAGTTTGCTGGTGGCACTGGTGTGCTGCCTGTTTAATCTGTCGGCCGGCGCACAGGAGAACTCGGCTTACGACCTGCCCGAGCCCGAGCTGAACATTTCAGCCCTGACTGTGGTGGCTGAGAAGGCTGTTGCGATAACGCAGATGGTCAATGATGCCTATAAGGCAAACGAGGTCTCTGTAGACTTGTCGGGGGCAGCAGAATTGCTGGGTACTACCGATGAGACACTGGAAGGTGCAATCGCCCAGATTCTCTACGGTGTAAATGGTGACTCGCTGACCAACGACTACACCGCTGGTGCCCCTGGCTTCTGGTTTAACTGCCTGGGTACTGAGGAGACACCAACTGACGAATGTGTTGTTGGAAGCTGGGGGGGTGACGGCTGCGCTTTCTTTGCTGAGGCTTTTGCCTACGATGTTGAGAGCAAGACACTGACCGCTAACCTGGGTATGTTCCCTGGCCAGGCCGAGTCAGTTCGCTATGCTGATGTCTATCTGGTAGTTGGCAGCAAGGCCGTGAAAGTTCGTTTGACACTGACCATTGTGCCTCGACCGACCGTTGACCTGCCCGAGCCCGAGCTTCAGGTTTCAAAGCTGACCGTGGTGGCTGAAAAGGAGTTTGCTATCACTCAAATTGCCAATAATGTTTACAAGGCAGACCAAGTTATAGTTGACTTGGGGGGGGTAGCTGAATTGTTAGGTACTACCGATGAAATACTGGAAGTTGCAATCGACCAAATTCTCTACGGTGTGAAGGCTGACTGGGAGTTTGCTGACCAGAAGGCTGACTCGCTGACCAACGCATTCACCGCTGGCGCTCCCGGCTTCTGGTTTAACCGCCTGGGCGATGGCGAATCTTATGTGACCGATGAGTGTGTGGTTGGCAACTACGGTGGCACGGGTTGCGCCTTCTTTGCTGAGGCTTTTGAATACGATGCTGCGAATAAGACCCTGACCGCAAACCTGGGTATGTTCCCCGGTCTGACCGAGGTAACTCGCTATGCTGATGTCTATCTGGTTGTTGGCAACAAGGCTGCGAAAGTTCGCCTGACCCTGACCGTTGAGCCTATCCCCACACTGCCTCTGGCTCAGATGACAAAGGTGGGCGAGACGACCGTTGAGGTACAGCGCGCTGCCGAGCTTGGCTATGGCGCTTCTACTTTCCATGTTGATGCCGATGCCATTGCCGCACTGTTGGAGTGCGACCCCGACGACCTTGAAATGATGCTGTTGGCTTCTGACGAAGAGAACTTGCAGAACTGGGGCGACACTGACGGCTGGATGACAGAGACAGGAACTGCAACCAACTGGGGCAATAACTCTGCTCTCTGCATCAAGTATCAGTCTGCCGACAACACTGCCGGCAACTACGGTAACTTCTGGATGTGTACCTTCCCCGGCGGCGTTGAAGACGGCGCTGTCTACACCACTCCTGTTTATCTGAAGTATCAGAACAGCTACTATGTGGTAACCATAGTCACCACCATCAAGGACCAGGAAATCAATCCTGACGACTATGTCAGCGTGGCAGAGCGCAACATTGCTATCAAGGCCAACAACCTGGGTGAATACGAGATTCCTTCTAAGGCCAGCATTCCTCTGAATGACCTGGAGACCCTGCTCGGCACGACTTCGCCCACCCTGTATGGTCAGAAGAAGACTGAAGACGGCTTCTCTTATTCGAACAGCTACACTTGCGACCCGGCACCTGGCTTCTGGATGACCAATGACGGCTATACCAGCACTTGGGGCTCGGCCAACACCGACTGGGGTGTGACCTACGCAAGCAACGGTACGTTCACTTTCTGGCAGATGCCTAATCAGCTGGTAGTCGGTCAGGTCTATGCCGGTACAGTCTACCTGCGCAACGACGAGACTGGTAAGATGATTACCGTAAACCTCTCTGTGACCTGCACCGATGAGTACATTGCTCCTGACGTGAAGCTCGAGCAGGTTGGCTCTGAGAGCGTGGCCGTAGGCATGGAGACTGTGAACAACGCTACCAGCGGTGAGCTGGAGCTTGACCTCACCAAGATGATTGAAGCACTCGAACTCTCTGCTGACGAGGACGACCTCTACGACTTCTTCAGCTCAGGCTCTAAGTGTCTCGTTGGCGAGAATGCCTCTGGCGAGTGGGCTGCTCCTACGAGCATTGAGGATGGCCAGTACTTCGATGTTCAGGGTAAGGTTGTTGCAGACATCAATGACTATAATTTCCAGGTTTATCTGGAGTACAACGGCGGCGAGACTGCTATGCTCTATGTCGACGGTGTTGACCCCGTGGCTGAGGGCGAGGCTGTTACGCTGAAGATTGGCTTTGTCAACGGCAACAATGTCTATGCTTTCTATGTAACACTGATGAACGAGGAAGACCTCACCGGCATCAGCACTGCCAAGGTTACCAACGCCGACGGTCAGATTTACGACCTCAGCGGCCGCAAGGTAGTGAAGGCTCAGAAGGGTGTCTACATTCAGAACGGCAAGAAGTTCGTGGTAAAGTAAATTCTCTCTGATATTTCGTTTATGAGGAGCGCCCCAAAATTCTTGGGGCGCTCTTTTTTT
>JAFLSH010000004.1:0-21852 GCA_022511055.1 Prevotella sp.
TGGTTGACAGGCTCCTCACCCTGTGTATAGTCGTGCATGGGCGACTTCAGGAAGAACGAGAGGAAGCTCTGAGTGCCGTAGCGGCCTGCGCGGGCTGCCAGGTCGGAGAGCAGGCAGAGGTCGAGGCAGAGCGGGGCAGCCAGAATGGAGTCGCGGCAGAGGAAGTTAATCTTAATCTGCATGGGATAGCCCATCCAGCCGAAGATGTCAATGTTATCCCAGCCTTCCTTGTTGTCGTTGCGCGGCGGATAGTAGTTGATGCGCACCTTGTGGAAATACTGTGTGTCCTCATCGTTGCCGTGGCCGTAAAGGTCGGGCTGTGCCTCGGGCTTCAGGATAGTCTCGAGCGTTGAGAGCTTCGACACTTCCTTGGTGCGGAAGTTGGCGGGCTCGTCGAGTACCAGTCCGTCGCGGTTGCCCAGAATGTTGGTTGAGAACCAGCCGTTCAGGCCGAGACAGCGTGTGCCGATAATCGGGGCGAAGCCTGACTTCACCAGCGTCTGGCCAGTCTTGAAGTCCTTGCCGGCAATGGGCATCTGGGTCTTCTCGGCCAGTTCCCACATGGCGGGAATGTCGACCGTAGTGTTCGGTGCGCCCATGATGAAGGGTGCGCCCTCGGTCAGTGCTGCATAGGCGTAGCACATGGAGGGGGCTATATGTTCGCGGTCGTCGGCTTTCATGGCTGCCTCGAGGTCGGCGAGCTTGTAGTGTACTTGCTCGTTGACCGGCACGTAGATTTCCGTTGAGGCTGCCCAGAGGACTACTATGCGGTCGCACTGGTTGGCGGCCTTGAAGTCGCGGATGTCCTGCCGGAGTGCCTCAACCATTTCCCAGCGGGTCTTGCAGTCTTTCACGTTGTCGCCGTCGAGGCGCTTGGCATAATTCTTGTCGAAGGCGGCCTTCATGGGCACAATCTTTTCCAGCTCGCCGCGAACCGGCTCGATGTCCTTCTCCTTGAGTACTTCGGCATAGACAGCGGCCTGGTAGGCGTTCTGCGGATAGACATCCCAGCAGCCGAACACGATATCGTCGAGTTTAGCCATGGGTACTATTTCCTCGTATTTCAGGTACTTCTTATCGGCACCCTTGCCAATACGAATCTTATCGTACTGTGTCATTGAGCCAATGGGCTTGGTAAGTCCTTTTCGGGTCATCAGTACACCTGTCATGAAAGTGGTGGCAACGGCTCCGTTGCCTACTACCATAATACCCAGCTTCCCGTTAGCTGGTTTTACGTTTGTTTTTCCCATTTCAGTTTTTGAAGTTTTTATTGTTTTTTTATTTGTTTTCTTGACTATCGCGTATGTTGTTATATAGTTCGGTGTGCAAAGGTACTGCAAAAAAATGAGTAAAGAAAACTTTTTGGTGAAATTTTGTTTTATTACCGATAAATTTCTGTAGATTGTTTCTTTTTGTTAACAAAAAGTGCATGCCTGCGCACTGAAATCATGCTTCGCCGGTGGGCGGCGGAGCCTGCTCGTTGTGTATGACATACTTCTGGTAGTAGGCTATAATCAGGGTGGTCATGGGCAGGGCAATGACCATGCCCAGTATGCCTAACAGCGAGCCCCAGATGGAGAGCGAGAGCAGAATGATGGCCGAGTTGAGCCCCGTGAACTTGCCCATGATTTTGGGGGTGAGAAAGGCGTCTTGTATGGTCTGCACCACGGCAAAGACAATGAGTGCGCTGAGCAGTATCAGCCAGAAGTCCTGACCCGTGTCCGCCGCCTTGACTATGGCCAGCAGTATGGTGGGAATGAAGCCTACGAGTTGCAGGTAGGGCACCATGTTGAGCAGGCCGATGAACATGCCCAGCCCCACGGCCATGGGGAAGCCGATGATGAGAAAGCCTATGCTGAACAGCACACCGACACAGAAGGCCACGCAGGCTTGCCCGCGGAAGTACTTGTTCATGCCGTCTTCCACGTCGTTGGCCAGCTGCACGGCAAACGGGCGGAAGCGCTCTGGCAGCAGACCCTGCCAGCCGTTGGAGATGGTCTCGTAGTCGAGCAGAATGAACAGCGTGTAGAGGGCTACCATGGTGAGCGTGAAGACACTGGAGGCCAGCGCGAAAGACTGAGCCACCACCTCCCACACGGTGGGCAGGGCGGTCTTCATGCCTTCGATAAAGCCGTCGTGGGTGACCAGCTTGGTTATCTGTGAAGCATCTATGTTGTCGTGAATGTACTGGTGTATCAGGCGGGGAATGTTGCTCACCGTCTCGTTGCTTTGAAGGTAGGCTATGAGCAAGTCTTTCACGCGCAGAGCCTCCTCAATGATTGGGGGAAAGAACAGCATAAAGAATCCCCACAGCACGGTGCCTACCACTATGAAGGTGCAGATGACTGCCAGTACGCGGAATTTCATGCGGCAGCGGTATTGGAAGAACTTGACCAGTGGGAACAGCAGGTAGGCGATGAGCCAGGCCAGGAAAAAGGGGAACAGCACACCACTGAGCCGGTTGAACAGCATGACAATGCCTGCCACCAGAAACACCCCCAATATGCCCCGGACAAAAATGTCGAAAGTTATCTTCTTCTGTCCCATCTTCGTGTTCTCCTTTTTTTACGCAGGCAGCTCTATCCAGAACGTTGAGCCCTGCTCCGGCGTAGAGTCGACTCCCACCTTGGCACCCAGTGCGTAGGCAATGGTGCGGCAGACTGACAGACCCAGGCCGGCACCCGGCACGAACTCGTCGACCTTGAAGAAACGTTCAAAGATTTTCTCCTGGTGCTGCTCGCTGATGCCCTTGCCGGTGTCGCGCACCCAGACACGAATCTTGCCGTCGGCGGGGCTGTCGTAGCCCAGGGTGATGGTGCCCTGGTCGGTGAACTTGATAGCATTGTCTACCAGTTGGGTCAGCATTTCTATCAGGTACATCATGTCGGTCTTGGCCTCCTGTGGAACGGCGGTCTCCGTTGTTAGCTTCACGCCCGGCTTGGTCTTGCCGATGAACTTGGTGGCGGCCTCTTCCAGTACAGACTGCAGGCTGACAGGCACCATGACCATTTTTACGTTGCCGGCCTCAATCTTCGAGATGGTCATCACATCGTTGACAATGCGCAGCAGCTTCTGGTTGTTCTCCTGTATCAAGTCGATGGTCTGTCGGCGTGACTCGTCGTCAGTAAGGTCGGGCAACACGCTGGTGAAGCCGATAATGGCGTTCAGCGGGGTGCGGATTTCGTGGCTCATGTTGGCCACGAAAGCCGTCTTCAGGCGGTCGCTCTCCTCAGCCCTGTCGCGGGCTGCAATCAGTGCCTGCTCCATGGCCTTCTGCTCGTCAATGCGCATCGAAGCGCCCACAATGGTCTCGGGCAGACCCTCGGCATCGCGCTTGGCAATGGTGGCGTAAGCCTCCTCCCAATAATATTGGTCGCTGTCAATCATGCGTACCCGGTACTGCTGATGGTAGTCCTCGGCGCGGCCGCTGCAAATGTCGGTCAGGGCCTTCAGCACACGCTCGGCATCCTCTGGCGCCAGCATCTTGGTGCTGTCGGCAATGTGGGTTTTGGGGTCGGTAAAGTTCGTACCCATGTGCCCCTGATAGCGTATGTCATAGGTCACTTGCTGTGTCTTGGCTTCAATGTGCCACGTAGACAGGCGCATGGCCTTGAGTATGAACTCGTACTCAACCTGATACTCCTTGATTTTCTCCAGTTCCTCAAGTTCCTTTTCCAGATTCTTGCCAATGCGCGTTTGGTAGAAAATAAGCCAGATACAGCCAACAATAATGGCTACGGCCACCAACCAATAAAATATGGTTAGCAGCATCGATTGCTGGCTGATGTATAGTATTGATTCCATCATTGGCGGCAAAATTACACATAATATTTCATATTTGGAAATAATCTGGGGAAAAATTTCAAAATTCTTATTTCTTATTTCTTATTCTTAATAAATTATTGTAACTTTGCAGGCTGAAACACGTATTTTCCTGACAGAATGAAACAGAGTGAATTGATTGCCAAGACCTTTATGGGGTTAGAGCCCGTCTTGGCTAAAGAACTTACCCAGCTGGGGGCAGATGACATACAGATAGGTCGGCGTATGGTGTCGTTCAAGGGCGACAAAGAACTGATGTATAGGGCCAATTTCCAGCTACGCACAGCTATTCGCATTCTGAAACCCATTAGTCACTTCAAGGCAAAGTCGGCAGATGACGTATATGAGAAGGTCAAGGAGACTGACTGGACTCAGTACCTGGATCTGGAAAAGACCTTTGCCGTTGACTCTGTGGTATTCTCAGATGAATTCCGCCACTCCAAGTTTGTGTCGTACAAGGTGAAAGATGCCATAGTAGACCAGTTTAGGGAGAAAACGGGCAAGCGGCCCAACATTTCGGTGGCAAACCCTGACCTGCGGCTGAACATGCACATAGCTGATGACCAGTGTACTTTGTCGCTCGACTCCAGCGGTGAGAGTCTGCACCGCCGCGGCTACCGGCAGGAGTCTGGCGAGGCTCCGCTGAACGAGGCTTTGGCTGCCGGCATGATTATGCTGACAGGCTGGCAGGGCGACTGCGACTTCATTGACCCCATGTGCGGCTCGGGCACTTTGCTCATCGAGGCTGCCCTGATTGCACACAACATGGCACCGGGCTTGTTCCGCAAGGAGTATGCCTTTGAGAAGTGGGCCGATTTTGATGCAGACCTCTTCGACCAAATCTATAATGATGACTCACAGGAACGGGAGTTCAACCACCATATCTACGGCTATGACATAGACATGAAGGCCGTGAACACCGCCCTGCTGAACGTGAAGGCCGCCGGATTGTCGGGCAGCATCACGGTGCGGCAGCAGGATTTCAAGGATTTCGTGCAGCCGGCCGACAAGAGCATTATTGTCAGCAACCCGCCTTACGGCGAGCGCATTTCGTCTCCCGACCTGTTGGGTACTTACAAAATGATTGGCGAGCGGCTGAAGCACCAGTTTACCGGTAATGATGCCTGGATATTGAGCTATCGCGAGGAGTGCTTCGAGCAGATAGGGCTGAAGCCCAGCATCAAGATACCGCTCTACAACGGCTCGCTGGAGTGTGAATTCCGCAAGTACCAGATGTTTGATGGCAAGATGAAGGTGTTCCGCTCTGAAGGCGGTGAGGTAAAGACTGATGAAGAGCGCCGCCAGATGGCGGAGAAGCACCGCTTCAAGAAAAACCGTGAGTTCAAGCAGCGGCTCATGGAACAGGAAGAGAACGAAGTGGCTGATATCCGCACGTTCACTTTCCACCATCACGAATTTGTGCCCCGCGATAGCCGGGGCAAGGGTAGCCGCGATTCACGGAATAGCCAGAGGGATTTCCGCGGCGGGCGTGATGACCGCGGCAGGCGCGATGACCGTGGTGGGCGCGATGACCGTGGCGGCAGGTTTGCTCCCAGGGGCAGAGACCTGAGGAAAGCCGCCAACCGCGGCACACGCTTTGACCGTAACGGCGGCAAGGGAAAGGACTATAGCAACAACAGATTTAACAGATTCAGACATGATGATGAAGAAGACTAAGACCGTAGCGGTGCTTGCAGCCGTGCTGGCACTGCTCTCGCTGCCCATGAATGCCCAACAGAAACTTTTTACACTTGAAGACCTGAACTTCGGCGGTACGAACTTCCGCAATATGCAGCCACAGAACATGTGGCTTACCTGGTGGGGTGACCAGCTGGTGCGCACTGATGTAGAAGAGTGCTATCTTGTCGACTCGAAGACGGGAAAAGAGAAATTGCTTTTCACGCTGGCTGATGTGCAGCGGTGGGTGGAAGGCAGTGAGGGCGTGGTGGTGCGGCGGCTGTCAGATGCCACCTTTCCTTATCCCGGTCAGCCTGTGGTGTCGCTGAAAGATGGCCGTACTCACATCTTGCTTGACTTTAAGGCCAAGCAGGTGATATGGAAAAACAACGTGGCGGCACGCCAGGTGAACGACTGGAACTCGGTTTCGCGGGCAACGGCCTACGTTCAGAATCAGCAGCTATGGGTGGCAGACGGCGAAGGTCGCGAACACCAGCTGACCAAAGACGGCTCGCGTGAGATAGTCTATGGGCAGTCTGTTCACCGCAACGAGTTCGGCATAGACCGCGGCACGTTCTGGAGCCCTGATGGTCAGCGGTTGGCTTTCTATCGCATGGACCAGTCGATGGTCAGCGATTATCCTCAGGTAGACCTTTTCCCACGGGTTGCCGCCTATGAGCCAGACAAATATCCCATGGCAGGCATGACCAGCCACAAGGTTACCGTTGGTGTCTATGACCTTCGCACGGATAAGACTGTCTACTTGCAGGCCGGTGACCCTACAGACCGCTATTTTACCAATGTCAGCTGGAGTCCAGACTCCAAGACGGTCTACATGCTTGAGCTGAATCGCGAGCAGAATGACTGCCGGCTGGTAAGCTACAATGCCGAGACCGGCCAGCGCCTGGCAGAACTCGACCGTGAGACCAGCCCTAAATACGTTGAGCCGCAGCACCCGATTCAGTTCTTGCCGTGGAATTCTGACCAGTTCATTCTGCAAAGCCAGCGCGATGGCTATAATCACCTATATTTATTTAATAGCAAAGGCCAGCTCCTGAAACAGCTGACCCAGGGTCCGTGGGTGGTCATGGATGTTCTGGGATTTAACCAGAAGACCAAGTCAGTCATTATCAAGAGTAATGAGCGCGGCCACCTGCAGAGCAATGTTTTCAGTGTCAGCATTGCCAATGGCCGCCGTGTCTGCCTCGATACGGGCAATGCCAACGGCGTGGTGCAGCAGGCGCAGCTCTCTGCCTCCGGCGAAAAGGTGTATGTGAAATTTTCTGAGCCTACCGTTCCCCGCCGCATCTTGCTTACTGCCACGCAGGCTCCCAAGAATGTCATGCTGCTTAATGCCCCCGACCCGTGGGCAGGCTACCAGCAGCCGCAGTTCGACCACGGTACACTGACTGCCGCCGATGGTGTTACTCCGCTCCATTACCGGCTGGTGCGCCCGGCTGACTTTGACCCGCAGAAGAAATACCCTACGGTGGTCTATGTCTATGGCGGCCCGCATGCCCACAATGTTGATGCCTCATGGCACTGGGCCAGCCGCTCGTGGGAAACCTACATGGCGCAGAAGGGCTATGTACTCTTCATTCTTGACAACCGCGGCAGCGAAAACCGCGGCCGCGAGTTCGAGCAGGCTACCTGGCATCAGTTGGGGCAAGAGGAGATGAAAGACCAGATGGAGGGCGTGAAGTTCCTCCGCTCGCTCCCGTATGTCGATGCAGAGCGGATTGGCGTTCATGGCTGGAGCTTCGGCGGTTTTATGACTATCTCGCTGATAACCAACTATCCTGATGTGTTCAAGGTGGGTGTGGCTGGCGGCCCCGTTATCGACTGGAAATGGTACGAAGTGATGTATGGCGAGCGCTACATGGGTACGCCCGAATCGAATCCTGAGGGCTACCAGAAGTGCAGTCTGCTGCCGCAGGCCAAGAATCTGAAGGGGCGCTTGCAGATTATCACGGGCTACAACGATGACACAGTGGTGCCGCAGCACTGCCTGTCATTCCTTGATGCCTGTGTCAAGGCTGGCACTCAGCCCGACTTCTTTGCCTATCCCGGCGAGGGGCACAACATGCGCGGGCATGCCTCGGTACACCTGCATGAACGCATCACGCAGTACTTCGAAGACTTCTTGAAATAATAGGGAAATAACACAGAACTTATCATTAGAAACGAAAATGAAGATATTATTGTTAGGCAGTGGCGGCCGTGAGCATGCGTTGGCATGGAAGATAGCCCAGAGCAGCAAGTGTGAGAAACTCTATATCGCCCCGGGCAATGCAGGCACCTGCAACTGCGGCGAAAACGTTGACATGAAAGCCGATGACTTTGAGGCTGTCAAGCAGTTTGTGGTGGAAAAGGGAGTCAACATGGTGGTTGTAGGCCCAGAAGACCCGCTGGTAAAGGGCATCTATGACAACCTGAAAGCTGATGAGCGCACCAGCCATGTGCCGGTCATTGGCCCTTCGAAGGCAGGCGCGGTGCTTGAAGGCTCAAAGGACTTTGCCAAGAGCTTCATGCAGCGGCACCATATTCCAACGGCCCGCTACGAGACCTTTGATGGTGAGCATCTGGCTGAAGGATTGAAGTTCCTGGAGACCTTGCAGCCGCCATATGTGCTGAAGGCCGATGGGCTTTGCGCCGGCAAGGGTGTGCTGATACTGCCAACGCTCGATGAGGCCAAGAAGGAACTGAAGGAGATGCTGGGCGGCATGTTTGGCAGCTCTTCAAGCCGCGTGGTGATTGAGGAGTTCCTCGATGGCATTGAGTGTTCGGTGTTTGTGCTGACAGATGGGCAGCACTACAAGATTCTGCCTGAAGCCAAGGACTATAAGCGTATCGGCGAGCATGACACGGGGCTGAACACCGGCGGCATGGGCTCTGTCTCGCCTGTGCCTTTCGCCACAAAGGAGTGGATGCAGAAGGTTGAAGACCGTATCATACGCCCTACCGTTGATGGCTTGCGCCAGGAAAATATAGACTACAAGGGCTTCATCTTCTTTGGCCTGATAAATGTGGGCGGAGACCCGATGGTCATTGAATACAACTGCCGCATGGGCGACCCTGAGACGGAGACCGTGATGCTACGCCTGAAGTCTGACATTGTCGATTTGTTTGAAGGTGTGGCCGATGGTCATCTGAATGAGCGCACGGTGGAGTTCGATGAGCGTGCCGCAGTCTGTGTCATGTTAGTCAGCGGCGGCTACCCTGAGGCTTATAAGAAAGGCTACCCCATTACGGGTGTAGACCAGGTCAGCGGCAGCATGGTCTTCCATGCCGGTACGGCCTTGGCCGATGGGCAGGTGGTAACTGCCGGCGGCCGCGTGATAGCTGTTTCCAGCTATGGCAAGGACAAGGCAGAAGCACTGGCCAAGTCGTTTGAGGAAGCGCAGAAAATCAATTTCACCGGCAAGTATTTCCGCCGCGATATTGGGCAAGACTTATAATGCAGGCAGGGCATTGCGATAAGGCATTAAGAGCATTGGGGCAATGGTGACTAAGCGAATGCAGAATCGGGTGGCCGAGAGCCGCTTCACCCTGCCGGCTGTGGTGGCATATGCTGTTGTTGTCTGGCTGGCCACGGGTCTGCTCATACCTCATGTGCCGTTCACCATGGCCGACTTGCGCGGTGGCGCGTGGCTCCAGCTGGTCTGCTTTGCGTTAGCTACCTATCTGATGATAGAGCAGAACAACGGCAATGCCCTGATTCGCATCTACAGCCGCACCGTGTCGTGTGCCTTTCTCATACTTTCGTGCGCCGCCTGCTTCCTGTTCCAGTCGGTAGAGGGAGTGGTGGTGCAATTGTGCATGGCGGCTTACCTTACCGTTATCTTTCACACCTACCAGGACAAGCAGTCGGCAGGCTGGACTTTCTATGCCTTTCTGTGCATCGGGCTGGCCAGCCTGGTCTTCGTTCAGATACTCTGGTTAGTGCCCTTCTTCTGGCTGTTAAACCGCTTTCAGCTGAACAGTCTGAGCTGGCGCACATTCTTTGCCTCTGTTGTCGGTCTGCTGACACCCTATTGGTTTGCCACGGTCTGGATAATCTTCAAGCAGGCATTCGACCTGCCCGCCAGACACTTTGCCCGGCTGGCCGATTTCCAGTTTCCCTATGACTACCATCAGCTGACTGTCAATCAGGTTGCCACTTTTGCCTTTATAGTCATGTTGGGGGTAACGGGTATCATACACTATATACGCAACAGCAGTGGCGATAAAATCCGTATCCGCCAGATTTACGGCTATTTTATCGCCTTGATGCTCATCGCCACGACTTTCATTGTCTTACAGCCGCAGTATTACACCGTGCTGCTGGGGTTGCTCATTGTCAATGTAGCCCCGCTGATAGCCCATTTCGTTTCGCTGACCTATACAAAGATTACTAACATAGCCTTTTATGTCATCTGCACGGCCGCCGTGCTTCTGACTCTGCTCAACCTATGGATGCCATCATTGAATTTCTGACCAGCTACGGCTATTGGGGCATGTTGCTGGCGGCGTTTCTGGCCGGCAGCTTCTTTCCGTTCTCCAGCGAGGCCGTGATGGTGGGCCTGATGGCCACTGGGCTGAATCCGTGGCGGCTGATGGTCTATGGCACCATCGGCAACGTGCTTGGCTCCGTGTTCAACTACGGTGTGGGGCGGCTGGGCAAGGTGGAGTGGTTTGAGCGTTACCTGCATGTCAGCAAGCAAAGCCTTAACCGTGCTGAGCGTTTCGTGGCGGGGCGCGGTGCGTGGATGGGCTTTTTTGCCTTTCTGCCCGTGCTTGGCTCGGCTATCACAATCCTGTTGGGACTGATGCGTTCCAACCTTATCATTACCTTCATTGCCATCACGTTGGGAAAGCTATTCCGTTATATTATCTTAATTTACGGCGTAGGTTTGATTATTTGAGCCACGTTTTTTGTAACTTTGTAGCCGAATACTCCCCTAAGGTCAGGGGGCGGGGGTCTGAACAGGCGCAGAACTCCTGAATTAATAACCTAATAAAACATGGTCTGGTTCGCTTGTTCAGACCCACAACCCCTGCTTTGGGGTAAAGAGAATGAAACAGTTTAAACTCGTGGACAATATCCTCGGATGGCTGGCGTTTCTGATAGCCGCCTTTGTGTATTGTTCCACCATTGAACCCACAGCCTCGTTCTGGGATTGCCCGGAATTTATCACTACTGGTTATAAGCTGGAAATAGGCCACCCCCCCGGGGCACCTTTCTTCATGCTGACAGCCAACCTGTTCTCACAGTTTGCCAGCGACCCCACGCAGGTGGCCTACTGGGTGAACACCATGAGCGCCTTGCTCTCAGCAACGTGTATTCTGTTCCTCTTCTGGAGCATCACGCACCTGACACGCCGCCTGCTCATTGACCGTTGGGAAGAACTGACCACCGCCAAGCTCATTGCCATTGAGGCTGCCGGCATGGTGGGTGCGCTCATCTATACGTTCAGCGACACCTTCTGGTTTTCTGCCGTTGAGGGCGAGGTCTATGCCTACTCATCAGCATTTACCGCTGTGGTGTTCTGGCTCATACTGAAGTGGGAAGACCATGCCGATGAGCCGCACTCAGACCGCTGGCTGGTACTCATCATGTACATGACAGGTCTCTCCATTGGCGTTCACCTGCTGAACTTGCTTTGCCTGCCCGCCATTGTGCTGGTCTACTATTACAAGCGATTCCCCAATGCCGACCTGAAAGGCTCGCTCATGGCGCTGGCCGTGTCGGCCGTGCTGGTGGCCGCCGTACTCTACGGTGTCATTCCCGGCATCATTACCGTGGGCGGCTGGCTTGAGCTGTTCTTTGTCAACACTCTCGGCATGCCTTTCAACACCGGCCTTTACGTCTATATCGTTCTGCTGCTGTCAGCAGTCATCTGGGCCATCTACGAGACCCAGCGCTCGACCACGCTGCCGGCCGCAGACAAGGCTGCTGCCGACAAGAACTGGCGCCGCCAGAACATAGCTTTCCTCTTGTCCGTTGGTTTGCTGGGCGTTCCCTTCTACGGCTACGGCTGGTCGGCCTTCTTCACAGGTGTGATTGTGCTGGGCTGCCTCTGGTTTGTGCTGAATCGCCGCTACGAGAAGAAGCCTATTGTCTCAGCCCGCTTCAAGAACACGGCGCTGCTCTGCATGCTCATGCTGATGGTGGGCTACTCTACATACGCAGTCATTGTCATTCGCTCTGCCGCCAATCCGCCCATGGACCAGAACTCGCCAGAGGACATTTTCACCCTGGGCGACTATCTGGGCCGCGAGCAGTACGGCCAGCGCCCGCTGTTCTACGGTCAGGCGTACACTTCTCAGGTAGCTTTAGAAAAGGATGGGCAGTATTGCCGGCCTGTTGTGTCGAAAGGCAAGCCTATCTGGCAGCGTAAGGAGAAGGCATCGGCCGATGAGAAGGACTCCTACTTCGTTGTGCGCACCAAAGACGAATATAAGTACGCCCAGAACATGCTGTTCCCGCGTATGTATAGCAGTGACCGCGAACACGTGGCTGCCTACGAATCATGGATGGGCGACATCAGCGGCACTGATGTGCCCTACGACCGCTGCGGCGAGCAGATTATGGTCAGAATGCCTTCGCAGTGGGAAAATCTGCGCTTCTTCCTCAGCTACCAGTGCAACTGGATGTACTGGCGCTACTTCATGTGGAACTTTGCCGGCCGCCAGAACGACCTGCAGGGTCATGGCGAGCTGGAGCATGGTAACTGGCTGTCGGGCATTCCCTTCATCGACAATGCCCGGTTGGGCGACCAGTCACTGCTGCCCGATGACTTGAAGAACAATAAAGGACACAACGTGTTCTACTGCCTGCCGCTGCTGTTGGGCATCATCGGCCTCTTCTGGCAGTCCATGGGGAAAGGCCAGAAGGGCATTCAGCAGTTCTGGGTTGTCTTCTTCCTCTTCTTCATGACAGGTCTGGCCATTGTGGTCTACCTGAATCAGACACCGTTGCAGCCCCGCGAGCGCGACTATGCCTATGCCGGCTCGTTCTATGCCTTTGCCATCTGGTGCGGCATGGGCGTGGCTGCCATCTACGACCTGCTGACTGAGAGCCTGAAGAAGCTGAATCCCGTGGCCGTTGCGGCCGTGGTGGCTTTGCTCACCATATTCGTTCCCATTCAGATGGCTTCGCAGACGTGGGATGACCACGACCGTTCAGGCCGCTACACTTGCCGCGACTTCGGACAGAACTATCTCATGTCGTTGCAGCAGCAGGGCAACCCCATCATTTTCACCAACGGCGATAACGACACCTTCCCGCTCTGGTACAATCAGGACACCGAGGGTGTGCGCACCGATGCCCGCGTCTGCAACCTCAGCTATTTGCAGACCGACTGGTACATTGACCAGATGGTGCGCCCGGCCTACGACTCGCCCTCACTGCCCATTACGTGGAACAGGCTGGAGTACTGCTCAGGCACTAACGAGTACGTGCAGGTGGACCCCTCGCTGAAGGAACAGCTCTTGGAACTCTACCGGCAGCAGCCTGAGGAGGCGCGCCAGCAGTTTGGCGATGAGCCTTTTGAACTGAAGAACATTCTCGACCACTGGGTGCGTACCCCCAACAGCGACCTGCATGTCATTCCTACCGACACGGTCTATCTGACCATCGACAAGGAGGCAGTGCGCCGCAGCGGCATGATGATGCAGGGCGACTCCATTCCCGACCGCATGGTTATCTCGCTGAAGGGTAGGGGTGCGCTCTATAAAGGCGACCTGATGATGCTCGAAATGATTGCCCATGCCAACTGGGAGCGCCCCATCTACGTGGCACTCACCGTAGGCCAGAGCAACTACATGAACCTGGGCGAGAACTTCATACAGGAAGGACTTGTCAACCGCATCACGCCCTTCACCACCTCAGTCACCGACCAGCGCGGCAACCTTGTACCCGTGCCTGGCATGAAGACCTTCGACACCGAGAAGACCTACGAGGCCGTGATGAAGCACTTCAAGTTTGGCAATGTCAGCCAGCCCGGCATCTATCTTGATGAGACGGTCATGCGCATGTGCTACACCCACCGCCGCCTGATGGCTCAGCTGGTCGGCAACCTGTTGGCCGAGGGCAAGCAGAAACAGGCTGCCGAGGTGTTGGCACTCTGCGAGAAAGAGATACCCACCACCAACGTGCCTGCCGACTACACCAGCGGCTCGGTCGACCTGCTGCGCGCCCACGTGGCACTTGGCCACAAGCAGGAGGCCCGGCAGCAGCTGGATGACCTCTGGAAGCGGTCGGTGCAGTATCTCAACTACTATTGTACGCTCGATGGCATGCGTTTTGCCGGTAGTCAGCGCGACTGCCTGCTGAACATCTACGTGCTGAATCAGCTGCTCGGCATTGCCGATGAACTTGACACTGCCTATGCCGACAAGCTGGAACAGCAGCTTAACCAGATTCTCTTCCAATATCAGAGCAAGGGCGGAAATCTGGGAAGCCTGGGAGGAAGTCTTGGGCTCTGACAAAAATGTACGGGTGAAAGAGAAGCGTGAAGCATGATTATTGAGCAACCGGCCATTTATCTCCGCTGGCTCTACCCAAAGGCTTACTGGCGAATGGACCGTCACGAGCGTTCAGTCTATCTGACGTTTGATGACGGCCCAATCCCGGAGTCCACTCCGTTCATTCTCGACACGCTGCGGCAGTATGATGCCAAGGCCACCTTCTTCATGGTGGGCGACAACGTGCGTAAGTACCCCGAACTCTACCGGCAGATACTGGCCGAAGGGCATCAGGTGGGCAACCACACGCACAACCACATCAGCGGATTCCGCCACTCGATGCACGACTACAGTTTCAATGTCGAGAAGGCCAACGCCTACATTCACAGCCACTATATGCGCCCGCCGCACGGCTGGATGCGCCTGCCGCAGTACGCCTGGCTCTCACGCAAGTACAAGATAGTCATGTGGGACCTGGTTACCCGCGACTACTCTCGCTGGGTGAGCGCGCAGGGTGTGGTCAACAATGTCAAGCGCTATGCCCGGAACGGCAGTATCATTACGTTCCACGACTCGTTGAAGAGCATCGACAAGCTGCGCACCGCCCTCCCTGAGAGCCTGCAGTGGCTGCGCGAACAGGGCTATCAGTTCCGCATCTTCTGACTTATGGAGTTGGCGCGAAAACTCGCGGCCTGTTTTCTGGAAACATGCACACGTTAGCCTTCCCCTTGAAACTTCCATCACCTAAAATTTGTTAAACATTCAAGAAATGTCAATTTCCAGTAACCAATTTTCGTCAGGAAGTTGTAACTTTGCACCTAATTTCGGAGTAATGTGTCTAAATAACTCATAGCTCATGAGGAAAAAACGAAAATCGACCAGTGGCCGGAGAGGGGTGCAGGTCTTTACACTGTGCATCAGCACCACCATGGTGCTTGTCTTGTTAGGTCTGATGGTCTTCTCGATGCTGACTGCCAACAACCTGTCGAAATGGGTGAAGGAAAACCTGACGGTAACGGTCATGTTGGGCGATACGGTGTCAGTGGCTGATGCCCGCGGGCTGTGCCGCGAATTGCAGCGGCAGCCGTACGCCAAGCATCTTTCCTATATCAGCAAGGAGCAGGCCCTGAAGGAGCAGACGCTGGCTATGGGGTCAGACCCTTCGGAGTTCCTGGGGGTGAATCCCTTCCCTGCATCCATTGAGATGCAGCTCTACTCAGACTATGCGAATGCCGACTCGCTGCGCTGGATAGCCAGGCAGCTGAAGCGCAACGCCAAAGTGAGCGAGGTGGCCTACCAGGAAGACTTGATGGACAAGGTGAACGTGAACTTGCAGAAGCTGAGCGTGCTGCTGCTGGTGCTGGCAGGTCTGCTGACGTTTATCAGCTACTCGCTGATTAGCAACACCGTGCGGCTGAGTGTCTATGCCCGCCGGTTCATCATTCACACCATGAAGCTCGTGGGCGCATCATGGGGTGTGATTCGCGGGCCGTTCATGCGCCAGTTCATTGGCATCGGCCTGCTGGCGGCACTCATAGCCTGTCTGGTCTTGGGCGGCATTGTCTATGCCCTTTACAGATATGAGCCGAGCATTGCCACCCTCATTACGGAGCGCGAGCTGGCTGTCACGGCAGGCTGCGTGTTTCTGTTTGGCGTGTTGATAACCGCCATCTGTACGTGGCTGTCTGTCAACCGTTTCCTGCGCATGACAGCGGGCGACCTTTACAAGATTTAGGCGTGGCGGCGCAGGGCCGGGAAAGAGAAAAGAGAAAGATAAACAAGTAAAGATATAAAATTATGGATAAGAGTAATTTCGCATTTGGCCGCATGAACTTCATTCTGCTGGCCGTGGGCATGGCGGTGGTAATCATCGGCTTTATCCTGATGGGAGGCGAGGGGTCGACTGCCGATGCCTACAATCCCGACATCTTCAGTGCGCGGCGCATCAAGGTGGCCCCTGTGGTCTGCCTGTTGGGCTTTGTGTCAATGATTTATGCCGTTGTGCATAAGCCAAAAGATGAATAGGCCATGGACTGGATTCAAGCATTGATACTGGGGCTGATACAGGGTTTGACCGAATATCTGCCCGTGAGCAGCAGTGGCCACCTGACGATTGGAGCCACCTTCTTTGGCATTGGCGGTGCTGACAACCTGGCGTTTACGGTGGCTGTGCATGTGGCTACGGTGCTGTCTACGCTGGTGGTGCTTTGGACTGAGATTGACTGGATTCTGAAGGGGCTGTTCAAGTTCCAGATGAACGCCGAGACGAAGTATGTGCTGAACATCTTGGTGTCAATGATACCCGTGGGTGTTGTTGGCCTGTTCTTCAAGGACTATGTGGAGGATGTCTTTGGCTCCGGGCTGCTCATTGTGGGCATCTGCCTGCTGCTGACGGCGACCCTGCTGGCCTTCTCGTACTACTCCAAGCCCCGGCAGAAGGAGAATATCTCGCTGAAAGATGCCTTTATCATCGGCTTGGCGCAGGCTTGCGCCGTGCTGCCCGGTCTTTCGCGCTCAGGCTCGACGATTGCCACGGGCCTGCTGCTGGGCAATAAGAAGGAAAAGCTGGCCCAGTTCTCGTTCCTGATGGTTATCCCCCCGATACTGGGCGAGGCCCTGCTCGACGTGCTGAAGGCTGTCAAGGGCGAGGCGGTCATTGGCGGCATAGGCATAGTGCCGTTGGTGGTTGGCTTTCTGGCTGCCTTCATCAGTGGCTGCCTGGCCTGCAAGTGGATGATAAGCATAGTCAAGAACGGCAAGCTGATTTACTTCGGCATCTATTGCGCCGTTGTTGGCACGATACTGATTCTGACAGAGTTGATAAGCTAACGCGGAGCGAGATGATGGACTTCAACGAGGGGGCATTCCTCTACGTCAACAAGCCCTATGGCATGACATCGTTTGGCGCGCTGGCACACATACGCTATCTGGTTTCGCGGAAGCTGCATGTGAAGCGGGTCAAGATGGGGCATGCCGGTACGCTCGACCCCCTGGCAACGGGGGTACTCATTCTCTGTACCGGGAAGGCCACCAAGCAGATAGAGCGCCTGCAGCTGCACGACAAGGAATATACGGCCACGTTGCAGTTAGGCGCCACAACGCCCAGCTTCGACCGCGAACACGAGGTGGACCAGACCTACCCGACAGCCCATATCACCCGCGAGCTGATAGTGCAGACCCTGGAGCAGTTCAAGGGCGACATTATGCAGGTGCCCCCGCTGTTCTCTGCCGTGATGGTCGACGGCCACCGGGCCTACAAGCTGGCGCGCCAGGGCAGCAATGTGGAGCTGAAGGCCAAGCCTGTGCGCATAGACGAGATAGAGCTGACTGCGTTTGACCCCGCCACGATGCAGATGAGCATCCGCGTGGTCTGCGGCAAGGGCACTTACATCCGCTCCCTGGCCCGCGACATCGGGCTGGCCCTGAACAGCGGCGCTTACCTGACCGCCCTGTGCCGCACCCGGCTGGGCGACGTGCGCATTGAGGACTGCCAGACATTCGACTCGTTCCCGCAGTGGCTGGAAGACAACTGCTGAGGCCGTTGCCAGCCAGGCACATGATGAGACAGCAAAATGGACAACGAAAAGTAACATAGATGAAACTATCACAATTCAAATTCAAACTCCCTGAAGAGCAGGTTGCGCTCTACCCCCCACACCGCGCCTTTGAAAATGAGGACGGCACCGTGGAACGTATCTACAACCGTGACTTCTGCAAGCTGATGGTCATTCACCGCAAGCGGCAGACCATAGAGATGTTCAAGAAAGACGCCGACGGCAACGACACCAATGAGCCGCTGGTGTTCCGCGACATTGTGAACTACTTCAACGAGGGCGACACCTTCATCTTCAACGACACCAAGGTGTTCCCGGCCCGCCTCTATGGCACGAAGGAAAAGACGGATGCCAAGATTGAGGTGTTCCTGTTGCGCGAACTCAACGAGGAGCAGCGGCTGTGGGATGTTCTCGTAGAGCCTGCCCGTAAGATACGCATCGGCAACAAGCTGTTTTTCGAGGAGGATGGCCCGATGGTGGCTGAAGTCATTGACAACACCACCTCGCGCGGCCGGACACTGCGCTTCCTCTACGACTGCGAACACGAGGAGTTCAAGCGCGAGCTGTACGGACTGGGCGAAGCCCCGCTGCCGCGCTACCTGGTGGACCGCCGCCCCGCCGAGCCAGACGACATGGAGAATTTCCAGACCATCTATGCACGGAACGAGGGTGCTGTGACGGCTCCGTCTACCGGCCTGCACTTCAGCCGCCAGCTCATGAAGATGATGGAGATACGCGGCTTCAACTTTGCCTACCTGACACTGCACTGCAGCCTCGCCGCCTTCGACTCCATTGAGGTGGAAGACCTGACGAAGCACAAGATGAACTCAGAGCAGATGATGATTCCCGCCGAGTGCTGCCAGCTGGTCAACGACACCAAGCTCTCGGGGCACAATGTGTGCGCCGTGGGCGTGAGTACCATGCGGGCCTGCGAGACGGCGGTGGGCACAGACGGTCTGCTGAAGGAGTTCGACGGGTGGACCAATAAGTTCATATTCCCCCCGTATGACTTCGGACTGGCCAACTCGATGGTAGCCAACTTCTACCACCCCGAGTCGACCATGATGATGCTGACGGCAGCCTTCGGTGGCTTTGAAATCGTAGACGAGGCTTACAAGCTGGCGCTGAACAACGGCTACATGTTTGGCTGTTACGGCGATGCGCTGCTGATAGTCGATGATTAATCACCCTTAACCACCCCAATGCCGTTTTGAAGCACATTGTATATCTGGGCATAGGCTCTAATCTGGGCGACCGTGAGCAGCTGCTGCGCCAGGCCATTATGGAGATAGACAAGCAGGTAGGCTCCGTGGTGCGCCAGTCGGCTTTCTTGGAGACGGAGCCGCAGGGCTTTGCCTCCACCCACACTTTCCTCAACGCGGCGGTCTGCTGCGAGACCGATTTGTCGCCGCGCCAGCTGCTGAGTGCCACCCAGCACATAGAGTGGATGCTGGGCAAGCGCCCCCAGCATGCCACCGGCCATGCGGTAGCAGGGCATCAGGCGCCGGCCTACCACGACCGGCCTGTCGACATAGACATTCTGATGTATGACGACCTGACCATCGACACGCCGGAACTGACGATTCCGCATCCGCGGATGCAGGAGCGTGACTTTGTGATGATTCCGCTGCGGGAAATCATGCTGTAGGCTCGGCTCTGCATGAGGAGATTCTGCCCCGTGTGCGGCACGGGCAGCGGCACAGCGACACCCGAATACTCTCACGCGCGCGCGAAATGCAGTATAGTTAGTATGCGCGGTTGCCGGAATAAGGGTGAAAGTGATAGTCTTGGTCGAAACTCATGGAGTTTTTCCAGAAAAGTGGCGCTTTAGGAAAATTACTCCGTGCTTTTCGGAAATTACTCCGTGAGTTTTGGAAAATACTCCGTGAGTTTTTGGCGAAAAGCACCGCTTTTTTTAGCAAAACTCCCCGACTATTCCAAAATAGTCGGGGAGTTTTCTGAATTACTCCGTGAGCTTTGTCTCGATGTTACTTCACAATCACCTTGGTGGTCTTGCCGTTGGCGCCCTTCATGATATTGATACCATGCTGCGGGGCGTTCAGACGGCGACCGTCGAGGCCGTAGAACTCTACCTTGCCCGTTGCCGGCGTTGTGTCGCTGACACCCTTGATGTCGGTCGGCACTTCCTCGCTATCCCAGCTCAGGCGGAAGTTGTCGAGCTTGAACCAGCCGGCGCTTCTCTGGTCGCCGTCGTCGGTCGTGGCAGATACCTTGCCGTTGGTGCGGAAACCAAACTTCAGAATGCCGTCGTTAGACACGCCGAAGGTCACCTTCATCGGCTGGAGCAGTGAAGAGGGCTGCTGATGCTCAGCCACACCTGCATTTTCGCAACGGTAGCCGGCGTAGGTCAGCTCGGCAGCGTTGAGTGCATCTTCCGGCATGTTGGTCTCATCGTAGTCTTCGGGAATACCCCACATCTGCACGTAGTCGTTACCGAAGATGCGCTGTGTGGTGATGTTGTTACCGGCCCACTGGTACTGCACCATCACGTCGGCAGTCAGTGTGTATGTTCCCTCGGGCATGCCTGTCAGGGTCTGGCTCAGTTCCACTTCGGGAATGTCGTTGTCCCAGATACCCCAGAGGTGAGTGCCGTCAGTGTACTGGTGGTCGATGACTGTGCCGTCTTCCAGCACCACGTCAATGTTGTCGCCGCTGTTGATGCCACACCATCCCAGAGCGGGGTTGGCGTTCTCCTCGCCGTTGATAACGAGTGTCCAGCCGTAGGGCGCACCGCTGGTGCGGGTCAGGTCTTCGAAGCTCGGGTTGACAATGAGGTCGGTGATGTCGCCAAGGGCTGCGCCAGACATCTTCAGGTCGGTCAGACCGTCTTCCAGGCGCTTAATCATCTCGTCAATCTCTTCCACGCCGGCCTCGCACTCGTCTTGCATCTCAACAGCCTCGTAGATAATTTCGCTGTAGTCGTCGGCACCGGCATACATGCTATACTTCTGCAAGTCCTCGTAGGCTTTGTCGATGGCCTCGCCCAGCTTGGTGTAGGCATCAGCGGAAGCCTTGATGACCGGGTAGCGCTCCTTGAGCAGCACAATGCCGGCAATGATGTCTTCCTGGCTGTCGCGCTCGGTCAGCTTGTTGCCGCTCAGCTCATCCAGCTCATCCAGCAGGTCTTTCTGGATGGGGCGGCCGTCGTTCAGCTCGTCAAGGGCATCAAAGAAGTGGTTGTAGACGTCAATGGCATCCTCGGCGCTGTAGCCTTCCTTCTGGATGCGGAAATTGTCAATCTTAAACCAGCCATCGCCGCCGGCTGAGTTGGTCGCATCGCGGAGGGCAGCCTTAATGTCGCCGTTGGTGCGGAAACCGAAGGTCAGTGTGCCGTCATAGACAAAGGCGCGCACGCTCATTTCCTGCAGCTCGGTGTCGGTGACAGGCTCTGTCAGGTTTTCGAAGTCGTAGACCTCGCTCTTGTCGAGCAGGTTGTCGTCATAGTCAATGGCGCTGCCGAAGTACTTCGAGTTCAGGTTACCGAAGATGCGCTGTGTGGTGCGGCGCGAGCCAGCGCCGTTAGCACCAACCATCACGGCAGCCCGAATGGTGTATGTACCGTTTGCCAGGTCGGTGATGGTCTGCGAGAGTTCAATCTCAGGTATGGTGGTGTTCCAGATACCGTAGATGTATTCGCCGTTCTTCGCGCCCGTACCGTCGGCGTTGATGCCGGCCCAGCCGTTCAGACCGGCTGCGTTCTGCTCGGCAGGCGTGTTGACCAGCGTACCGTTCACATAGAGGTTCCAGCCTGCGGGAGCGCCGCCAACGCCGGTGGTGGGAGTGCCGCCCTGGTTAGACAGGTCGTCGAAGTCCATGTTCATACCCCTGCGTGTCAGGTCGCCTGTGCCTTCGCCGAAGGCAGACTCGGCTGCAATGAGTGCCTGCAAGGCTGCTGCCAGCTCGTCAACTGTGTTCTTTGTGTTAAACTCGGTCTTGGCGGTCTCGATGGCGGCCTTGATAGCCTCGTCTGAACTGCCTGCTGACTCCTCGGTGGCGGTCAGAATCTCATCGTAGAGCTTGTTCTTGGCCGTAATCAGTGCCATGGCATCGCTCACGTCTTCATCGGTCAGCTCTTCCTGGTTGTAGATGGCTGTCAGCGCGTCAATGGCTCCCTGATAGCCGGCTTTGAAGTCGGCATCTTCCAGCTTGTTCTCCTCTATGTCCAAGATGGCAGTGTAGAGCTGCATCTTGCGGCCATAGTTGCCCAGGTTGTCAAGCGTGGCAAACTGCCAGTACTCGCTCTCGTGGGTCACGGGAATCACCCAGCCGTTCTCGTCTTCCTTGTTCCAGGTTTCCTCGCCGTCAGTGTCGGTTTCCACGCCGCCCCAGA
>JAFLSH010000004.1:21952-29118 GCA_022511055.1 Prevotella sp.
TCTTCCTTGTTCCAGGTTTCCTCGCCGTCAGTGTCGGTTTCCACGCCGCCCCAGATGTCGGGATACCATGCGTTGCCCGGGTAGCTGATAACCGCAAATTCACCACCGGCGTTCAGGTGCAGGTAGTGCCCTATAGACGGGTTAATGTTGCCCTCACCAGCCTTCAGCTTGTAGTAGCCTTCGCGGTCAGAGGTCTCCACCACCCACTTGGTTGGCTCTTCCATGGTCATCAAGTTGCTGTAATTAGCAGGTATGCCCATATAAGGCTTTGCTTCGTCGGCATTGACAATGAAAGTCCACGTGCCATCGCCGTTGTCTTGGGCGGTGAACGAGGCTTTCTCCTGTTCTGCCATGTTGAAGCCCTGGAGATAGAAAGCACCATCCCAACTGGTACGGGTCCAGTAACCATTGGGGGTTACGGGGCTCATGAGTACGTAAGTACCGCCATCGGTCAGGGTGCTGCCAATCTTTGGCGCATCAATGGCGTTAGCCGACAGGGAGACACATACCGCCCCCATTGCCAGCAGCAATTTCTTAAAGTAGTTTTTTCTCATAAATTTGTTTTTTTTAGTTAGTAAATTGTGTGCTTAGATTGTTATTTCGGGGCAAAATTACACTAAATTCTTCTAATTAACAAACTTCTTGCCGTTTTTTTTGCATTTATCCTGATATTTTTGTATTTTTGCACACTGACAACATTAACTAAGACAATACCTTATTATGAAAAAACTTGTTCAGACACTATTCATGCTATGCTTGACCGTGCCCGTTATGGCACAGTCGAAACTCTATCCGCAGCTTTTTGACCTGCAAGACGTGGAACTGACCGAAGGGCCTTTGCGCCACGCCATGCTGCTGAACGATTCGGTGCTGTTGCAGTACAGTGCCGGGCGGCTCATGCAGCCTTTCGAGAAGCAGGCCGGCATTACCGAGAGCGGCGCGGCATATAAGAACTGGAGCGGCGGGATTGGCAGCGGGCTCGATGGGCACGTTGGCGGCCACTACCTTTCGGCGCTGGCCATGGGCTATGCTGCCTGCCCTGATGCAGCCCTGAAGGCGGCGCTGAAGGAACGGCTGGACTGGTGTCTGGGGCGCTTGAAGGAGGCACAGGACAAATGGGATACGCATGCCAATGCGGCCATGCACGGCTATGTGGGCGGCGTGCCTGAAAGTGAGAATGTGTGGACTGGCTATGCCCGCGGCAACTTCGAAAAGTACAACCGCTCGTGGGTAGCCTTCTATAACGTACACAAAGTGTTTGCAGGCTTGCGCGATGCGTGGCTCTATGCCGACAGCGAAGAGGCCAGGCAGATGTTCCTGAAGCTCTGCGACTGGGGTGTCAACCTGATAGCCGGGCTGACTGATGCGCAGGTGGAGCAGACCCTGAACATTGAGCATGGCGGCATGAACGAGATGATGGCAGATGCCTACCAGATGACCGGCAACGAGAAATACCTGACTGCGGCAAAGCGCTACAGCCACAAGTGGCTGCTGAACGGCATGGCCCAGAAGAAGGCGGCAACGATAAACAACGTTCACGCGAACACGCAAGTGCCAAAGGTTATCGGCTTCGAGCGGGTCTATCAGGCTGCGGCGCTCTCTGGCGGCGCGGCGCAGGGAGTTGGCGACTACAAGACCGCTGCCCGCTTCTTCTGGGATGATGTAACGGGCAACCGCACCATTGCCGTGGGTGGCAACAGTGTCAACGAGTGGTTTCCGGCCAGCACGGAGTACGAGCGCTTCACGACCAGCATCGAGGGCGTAGAGACCTGTAACTCATACAACATGCTTAAACTGTCGGAAGCCTTGTTTGCTGATGAACACGCCTCGAAATATGCCGATTTCTACGAAGGTACAATGATGAATCATATCCACTCTGCCCAGCACCCCGTAACGGGCGGCTATGTCTACTTCACTTCGGCGCGGCCGCAGCACTACCGTGTCTACTCGCAGGTCGATGAGGCCATGTGGTGCTGTGTGGGCAGCGGCATGGAGAATCATACGAAATACGGGCAGTTCATCTACACCCACCACGGCGATTCGCTCTGGGTCAACCTCTTTGTTCCCTCTAAGCTGAACTGGCGCGAGAAGGGTGTGACCCTTACCCAGCAGACCAAATTCCCCTACACGGAGGCTACGTGGCTGACTGTCGACAAGGGCGGCCGTTTTACGCTGCTGGTGCGCCAGCCTGCGTGGGTGGCGGATGGCTTCTACGTTGCCGTGAACGGCACGAAGGTGGCAACCGCTGCCACTGACAAGGGCTACGTGGCGATTACCCGCGACTGGAAGGCGGGTGACCATGTGCAGGTGCATCTGCCCATGCAGGTAACCGTGGAGCCGCTGAACTACTTCGACCGTTACGTTGCCTTTAAGTACGGCCCCATTCTGCTGGGTGCTAAGACCGGCACAGACGGGCTGACCGGCCTCTTTGCCGATGACAGCCGCATGGGACACGTGGCGAGCGGGCAGCAGAAAGACCTTTACACTGCGCCGCTGCTGATTGGCTCGCGCAGTGAACTGGCCGCCGCGGTGGAGCCGGTGGACAAAGACGCGCTGAAGTTCCGTATTAACGGCTATTACAACGACCCCAAGTTCAGTGACTTGCAGTTGCAGCCGTTCAACACGATTCACGAAAGCCGCTACATGATGTACTGGATGAACGTGGAAGGCCGGGAGTGGGAAGAAATCCGCGATATGCTGCAGCACCGTGAGGATTCCGTGCAGGCCATTGAGGCGCGCACCATAGACTACGTGATTGCCGGAACGCAGCAGAGCGAGAGCGACCATTTCATGCAGCAGGAGAACTCAAACTTCGGCTCTTACAACGGCGAATACTATCGTGACGGGCAGGGCTGGTTTAGCTATGAGATGCAGACCGGCGAGCAGACTGACTCCGTGACACTGATGGTGCGCTACTGGGGCGGAGACCGCAACCGCACCTTCGACATTCTGATAGACGGTCAGCTGCTGACCACGGTAACGCTTCGCGGCGGGCGTTCCGAGTTCGTGAATGCCGAATACCTGATACCCGCCGCCATGCTGGCCGGCAAGCAGAAGGTAACGGTGAAGTTTGCCGCCCGGAACGGCTCGACGGCAGGCGGTGTCTACTATGTGCGCATCTGTAAACAAGCACCTGTGGTGCGACAACATGAGCCCTACGTTTTTAATGCAAAGGATTACGAAATAGGTGACGGCGGAAGAACATCCGCCGTTACTTATAATGAGGCGGCAAACACGTTTACCATGACCATGAAGACGAGTGAGCCGAACAACATTTCCGTTCAGATGAAGCGCTCGGCGAGCGGCCGCTACGGCATTCTGCCCTCGCAGCACCTGATGGTGGTCAGGGGAACGCAGCTGCGAAAGGGCAGCGGCATGTCATACCTCTGGTGGCTCAACGGCGACAACCGCGGTACGCAGGTGGCCCCTGACTGGGAGATAGATGACACTAACGGGGCGCTGCTTGTGGTCTGGGATTTGCGGAACAGCGACTTGACGGCCAACATGGACTTCACCACCCTTCAGGAGATAACAATCGGCCACTTCGATGCGGCTTTCGTGAACTGCTTCGGCCTCACTTCGTCGGCCGCCGACCGCAAAAGCACCATCACGGACATAGGTTATTACTCGCCGCAAGAGGCTGTCGACCGCTATCCCGCGCTGTCGGCCGCCTTAGGCTTACAGCCTTCATCGATACACGCCGTTAGCGTGACACCGACAAAGGCTGTCTATAATTTGCAGGGGCAGCGGCTGAAAGCTCCCTCACGTTCCGGCATCTATATTGTCAACGGCCGCAAGCAAGTCTACTAATAGGCGTGGTCACCCTTGATTTCCTCCTTATCCAGCTTCTTGCTGTCAATGGCGCGCCATGCGTAGACGATGTAGGCCAGCACGAAGGGCACAAGGAACGAGACGTAGAACATGGTACGCAGGGTGAACTCGCTCGAACACGAATTTACAATGGTCAGCGATGACTGCAAATCGGCCGTAGAGGGATAGTAGGCCGTGTTGTTCCACGCCGCGCAGAGCAGCAGTGCCAACACCGTGAGAACCGTGCCGATGCCGGCAGGCCAGATGCCGCCGATGTAGCTTTTCGACACAACGGTCTTGCCGATGCCGAAAAGCACCAGCACCACTCCCGCCAGCAGTATGACGGCCAGATACCACATATCAACGAAGTTTGTCAGGTATTTGTACGGCTCCATGTACACCACACCCTCGGCCGTGTAGGCATAGCCATCTTTCAGCAGCAGGTGGACCAGATAGGCCACGAACAGCAGCACGAAGGGCACGGCTGCGCCGATGAGGCGCACCGAGCCGCGCGAGCGTATATCCTCATCGTTGACGTTGTTCATCACGTAGAGGATGCCCAGCACGCGAGCCAGGAACACCACGGCAAACCCGAACACCACCACCCATGGATTGAGCAGCGCATCGAGCCCGTGCGAGGCGTTGGCCCAGCGCGAGATGATGGGGGTGATGGCCTCTGCATCGACCAGGTTATCCTTGGCAATGAGGAAGTTAGACCCTTCGAAGAACGTGGCCACGGCACCGCCCAGCAACAGCGGCCCCACAATGCCGTTGAGTGTCAGGAAGAACTGGAAGGTCTTCGGGCCGAGGAAGTTGCCTATCTTGTTCTGGAACTCATAGCTGACGGCCTGAAGCACAAACGTGAAGAGGATAACCATCCACAGCCAGTAAGCGCCGCCGAAGCTGGTTGAGTAGAACAGGGGAAAGGAGGCGAAGAAAGCTCCGCCGAAGGTAACGAGGGTGGTGAACGTGAACTCCCACTTGCGGCCCGTAGAGTTGTAGACCAGCCGCTTGCCCTCTTCCGTATAGCCAAGACTGCGGGCTACGGAGTTAGCACCCTGCACGAAGAGCAGGAACACCAGGATGGCGCCTAACAGTGAAACGATAAACCACCAGTAATGCTGCAAGAAAGTGTATGTCATAATGTCTGATTTTCTTTGTTGTTATACTTTTTCTGAACGAGTTTCGCGCTGAGAGCGGCGTTTGCCCTGTGGCTCTCAGTCTGTGGCGGCCGGCAGCTGCTCATATTCCGGCCCCTTCTTAATCTGCTTGAGCAGAATGCTGATTTCCACCGCCAGCATGGTGGTGAACAGGATGAGGAACAGGAAGAAAGTGACTATGACACTCGATGAGTGCAAGTCGCTGATGGCCGCCCATGTGGGGAGCATATCCTGAATGGTCCACGGCTGACGGCCAAACTCGGCCACGAGCCAGCCACTCTCCGAGGCAATGTAAGCCAGCGGTATGAGGGCAATGGCCAGCCAGTGGTGCCAGTCGGGCAGCCGGGTGCTGTCATAGCTGTCTGCCTCGGTCTCGGGCAGCAGGCCGAAGGTGGCGAGCAGCCTGCGGACAATGACTGACACGTATGGAATCTCGTAGACCAGCAGCAGAATCAGCGCGAAGAACACGATGAAGACACAGCCCAGCCCCACCATCAGGCGGAAGGCCCAGAAGTTGACGGGCACGTAGGGCACAATGTCGTGCTTGTCTTTGATGTAGCCATAGCCCATGTACTGCATGTTCGCCTTCAGCACGGCCAGTTCCGATGCTGCGTTCTGCTCGTCGCCGGCCTTCTTGGCCTTGCGGTAGGCGGCCAGTGCGGCAATGGCCTTGCGCCCCATCTCCATCTTCTCGTCGACTGACGGCTCCACGTGCCCATCGGGCGTGGTGTAGCCGTTCAGTATGTCGTTGATGCCCGGCACATAGCCGTGCGGGTCATTGGTGGCCATGACCGACAGGGCGTAGGGCACTTCAATCTTCAGCGCGGGCGACTCCTCGTTGGCGTAGTCGGGCTGACAGAAGGGGTTTACCAGTGCCACGGCGGTCAGCCCCTGGTCTGTGCCGCCGTTGTACAGCGCTTCCATGGCTGCCAGCTTCATCGGCTGCGCCTTGGCCACCTGCTGGCCTGAGATGTGGCCGGTGAAGGCAGCGCCGAGCGAGGCGACCAGACCCACGATGGCCCCAATCTTGAGGCTCTCCTTGGCCAGCCGCACCTCACGCTTCTTCATCAGATACCAGCTGCAGACACCCACACAGAACACGGCCCCGATAATCCATGCCGAGATGACCGTGTGGAAGAACTTGCCGACGGCAAAGGGCGAGAAGGCCACGGCAAAGAAGTCGACCATCTCGTTGCGCATGGTGTCGGGGTTGAACTCGCACCCCACAGGATTCTGCATCCATGCGTTGGCCACCAGAATCCACCATGCCGAGATGGTAGCGCCGAGCCCTGTCAGCCAGGTAGAGGCCAGGTGGAAGCCGCGCGACACCTTTTTCCAGCCGAAGTACATCACGGCCACGAAGGTCGACTCCATGAAGAAGGCCAGGATGCCTTCGATGGCCAGCGGCGCGCCGAAGATGTCGCCCACAAACCACGAGTAGTTCGACCAGTTTGTGCCGAACTCGAACTCAAGGATGATGCCCGTGGCCACGCCCATGGCAAAGTTGATGCCGAAGAGCTTCTGCCAGAACTTGGCGGCATCGCGCCAGAAGGTGTCGCCCGTGCAATAGAACTTGGTCTCGATGATGCCCATGATGACCGCCAAGCCGAGTGTCAGCGGCACGAAGAGCCAGTGGTAGATGGCCGTGAGGGCGAACTGCGCCCTCGACCAGTCGATGGTGCCGGCATCTACGCTGAGGAAAAGATGACTGAACATAGTGGTATTCTTGTTTTTTTTGTTAATTGTTATTGCGCACGTTCCACCAGCTCATCGGCCACGTAGCCGGCCGTGTCTCCGCCGGCGTGTTGCTTCAGGAAGTTGGGGAAGAAAAACACCTTTAGAATGGCAAAGATGATGAACAATTTGATGAGTATGATTGTCCACAGGGTCTTACCGAGGCGCATGTTCCGAAAGCCATCATAGTAGAGGTCGAAAGCCCGATACCAGAAACCGTCTTTGTTCATAGGTGTAGTAATTTGATGTCGCAAAGATACGATATTTCGACTAAAGTTCCAAATTTTCCCGCCGTTTTTTTCGCAGGCATACCCGCTGTCCTGTGTCTTTGCCACTTTCCGCTGCAAGAATCTGGCAGCACCCATACGCGTGCGCGCGCATAACATAGTACGGAATCAAACTAAACACCCCACACCCTCGACACCCCCGACACCCAGGGTGTCGGGGGTGTCGAGGGTGTGG
>JAFLSH010000040.1 GCA_022511055.1 Prevotella sp.
ATCCTAAAGTGTAGAAAATAACATGAATTTAGTTAAAATCATGTATAGTCAGGTGGCGGAAAAAGACCACTATACATTCCACAACTTTATGTGTTTTAGATGGTTACGAATGTTTATGTATAGTTGAGCATTTTTTCAAAAAAATGCGGCAAGGAAAAACAAGACGGTAAATAAAAATATAATATGAATTTTGTTGCAAACGTGTATGGCCGGAGGTGGCAGAAAGAGTGTCTACAACCCGTGGGAACTGCGATTTTTGCGTGTTATAACTGGGTGTTGCAGAAATAAATATGCGGAAAGGAGGCTTTTATCATATTTTTTTTGTAACTTTGCGCCCTATAATAGCAAAACACAACGGACAAAGCGTCAAAAAACAATGAAACAAACGGCCATTTTGCTGCTGCATTGCCCCGACCAACAGGGCATAGTCACAGAAGTCACGAAGTTCATAACGGATAACAAAGGAAACATTGTCTACCTTGACCAGTATGTCGACAAGATAGAAGGCATGTTCTTCATGCGACTGGAATGGGAACTGGAGGAATTTCTTATTCCCCGCGAGAAAATCGGAGAATATATCAACACGCTCTACTCGCAACGCTACCAGATGAGTTTTAACCTCTATTTTTCAGACCAGCGCCCCAGCATGGCCATCTTTGTGTCGAAGATGAGCCACTGCCTCTACGACCTGCTGGCGCGGTGGAAGGCGGGCGAGTTTGCCTGCGACATTCCGTGCATCGTCAGCAACCACGAGGACTTGCGCTACGTGGCAGACCAGTTTGGCATTCCCTACTATGTATGGAGCATCAAGAAAGACCATTCGAACAAGGCCGAGGTGGAGCAGGCTGAGATGGAACTGCTGCGCAGGGAGGGTGTGACGTTCATCGTTCTGGCCCGGTACATGCAAATCATTTCTGACGACATGATTGCCGCCTACCCGCACCACATCATCAACATCCACCACTCGTTCCTGCCCGCCTTCATCGGTGCCAAGCCCTATCATCAGGCTTACCAGCGGGGCGTGAAAATCATCGGTGCCACCAGCCACTATGTGACGGCGGAGCTTGATGCAGGCCCCATCATAGAGCAAGACGTGACCCGCATCACTCACAAGGACACGCCGGAAAGCCTCGTGCTGAAGGGTAAAGACCTGGAGAAGATTGTGCTTTCACACGCCGTGCAGAAGCACATCGAGCGGAAAATCCTGACCTATAAGAACAAGACCATCATCTTCAGCTAACGGTCAAAGAGAGAAAAAAAGAAAACAGCGGTTGAGGGATTATGAATGTAGCCATCGTAAAATATAACGCAGGTAACGTCTACTCGGTAGTCAACGCGCTCAGGCGGATGGGCATTGAGCCAACGCTCACCGACGATGCCGAGGCATTGCAGCGGGCCGACCGCGTGCTGTTTCCCGGCCAGGGTGAGGCTCGCGGTGCCATGGAATATCTGAAGGCGCGCCGGCTTGACGAGGTCATCCGCTCGCTCAGGCAGCCTGTGCTGGGCATCTGCGTAGGCCAGCAGCTGTTGTGCCGTCATTCCGAAGAGGGCAACGTCGACTGCATTGGCGTGTTCGATGCCGAGGTGAAGCGATTCCTGCCTACGCGTCACGAGGACAAGGTGCCGTGCATGGGCTGGAACCAGCTCTACGACACCCGCTCGCCGCTGATGCGGGGCATCGAGGGCGGCTACGTCTACTTTGTCCATTCCTACTATGTGCCCCTCTGCCCTGACACTATCGCCACGGCAGACTACGTGCTGCCCTACTCTGCCGCCATGCACCGCGACAACTTCTACGCCTGCCAGTTCCATCCCGAAAAGAGCGGCACGGTGGGCGAGCAGATTATCAAAAACTTCCTTGAAATTGAAATATGATAGAGCTGATACCTGCCATAGACATCATTGACGGACAGTGTGTGCGACTGACCAAAGGCGACTACAGCCAGAAGACGGTCTACCGCAACTCCCCAGCCGAGGTGGCAAAGGAGTTCGAGCAGATGGGCTTCCGGCGGCTCCACGTCGTAGACCTCGACGGCGCCAAGTCAAGGCACATCGTCAACGACGAGGTGCTGCGCGCCATTACCACCGACACCAACCTGACGGTAGACTTCGGCGGCGGCATCAAGACCGATGAAGACATTGAGAAAGCCTTCGCCGCCGGTGCGGCCATGGTGACTGTCGGCTCCATAGCCGTCACACAGCCCGACCTGTTTCTTGGGTGGCTTGACAAGTACGGAGCCGACCGCATGATTCTGGGGGCCGATGTCCGCAATGGCAAGGTGAGCATCAACGGATGGAAAGAGGACTCAGAGGAAGACCTGCTGCCATTCCTGAAGAAATACACAGACCGTGGCGTGCGCAACGTACTCTGCACCGAGATTTCAAAAGACGGCACACTGACAGGGCCTGCCACCGCTCTCTACGAGCGGGTCATGGCCGAATATCCCGGCCTGCACCTCATAGCCAGCGGCGGTGTCTCGTCGCGTGAGGACATCGAGGCACTTGACCGCGCCGGCATCCCCGCCGTAGTATTCGGCAAGGCCATCTACGAGGGTAGAATCAACTTAAAGGAACTCATCACATGGGATTAGCAAAACGCATCATACCCTGTCTTGACGTGAAAGACGGCGAGACCGTCAAGGGAGTCAACTTCGTCAACCTGCGCTCGGCCGGCGACCCGGTAGAGTTGGGGAAAGCCTACTCTGAGCAAGGGGCCGACGAGCTGGTGTTCCTCGACATTACCGCCTCGTTTGAGGGGCGCAAGACATTCACGCAGATGGTGACCCGTGTGGCCGCGGAAATCAACATCCCGTTCACCGTGGGTGGCGGCATCAACGAGCTGGGCGATGTGGAGCGGCTGCTCTATGCCGGGGCAGACAAAGTGAGCGTAAACAGCGCAGCCCTACGGCGGCCGGAGCTTATCAGCGAAATCAGCAGCCGCTTTGGCTCGCAAGTGTGCGTCTGTGCCATTGATGCCCGGCACGACCCTGACGGGTGGCACTGCTACCTGAAGGGAGGGCGTGAGCGCACGGAGCGCGGGCTGTTTGAGTGGGCGCACGAAGCCCAGGAGCGCGGTGCCGGCGAAATACTCTTTACGTCAATGGACCACGACGGGGTCAAGACGGGCTATGCGAATGAGGCGCTGGCGCAGTTAGCCGACAATCTGGACATACCCATCATTGCCAGCGGCGGTGCCGGGGCGAGAGAGCATTTCCGCGATGCGTTCACCATCGGCCATGCCGATGCTGCGCTGGCAGCCAGCGTATTCCACTTCGGCGAGATTCCCATCAAGGAACTGAAACAATATTTGAAAACAGAAGGAATAAACATCAGATTATGAAAATAGACTTTGAAAAGCAGGGCGGACTTGTGCCAGCCATCATTCAGGATGCCAACACCCGAAAGGTGCTGATGTTAGGCTACATGAATCAAGAAGCCTACGAGAAAACCATTGAGACCAGAAAGGTAACCTTCTGGTCGCGCTCGCACAACCGCCTCTGGACAAAGGGAGAAACGAGCGGCAACTTCCTGAACCTGGTTGACATCAAGGTGGACTGCGACAACGACACGCTGCTGGTACAGGCCACACCCGACGGGCCGACATGCCACACAGGCACGGACACATGCTGGGGCGAGAACAATGACTCAAGCCCCCTGCTCTTCCTGGCCGAGCTGCAAGACTTCATCAATTTCAGACACCAGGAAATGCCCAAGGGCAGCTACACCACATCGCTCTTTAAAGACGGCGTTAACCGCATGGCTCAGAAGTTAGGCGAAGAGGCACTGGAAACGGTCATCGAAGCCTGCAACGGGTCGAAGGAGAAGTTAGTCTACGAAGCCAGCGACATGATTTATCACCTCATCGTTCTCCTGACCAGCAAGGGCTTGCGCATTGAAGACATTGCCGCAGAGCTGCAAAAGCGCCACGACCCGAACTGGGACAAGGAACGCCGGCAAGCCAAGGCGGCCAAAGCTGGAACGAAAGACTGAGTAAAGCATAAAAAACACAGAAAAATGCTGATTAGTTACAAAAACGTAAACATCTACCACCGAGACGGCGAAGAAGTGCTGAGAAACGTCAATTTCCACGTTGACGAAGGAGAGTTCATCTACCTCATCGGGCGCGTGGGCTCTGGCAAAAGCTCGCTGTTGAAGACCATCTATTTTGAAATGGATGTCGACGAAGCCGACGAAGCCGTCGTGCTGGAACAGGACTTGCTGACCATACGCCGCAAGCAGATACCTAAGCTGAGAAAGAAGATGGGCATCATCTTCCAGGACTTCCAGCTACTGAGCGACCGCTCCGTCTACCAAAACCTGAGATTCGTTCTGAAGGCCACCGGCTGGCGAGACAAGGAACGCATGAACCAGCGCATTGACGAGGTGCTGGCCGAAGTCGGCATGGACAACATGAAAGACCGGCGGATTCATGAACTGTCGGGCGGTGAGCAGCAGCGAATTGCCATAGCCAGAGCTATATTGAACAGCCCGGAGCTGATAGTTGCCGATGAGCCGACGGGCAACCTGGACCCAGAGACTGCCGACAGCATCATACAGCTGCTGCGGCAGATTTCGCAAACGGGTACTGCCGTCATTCTGACGACACACAACCGCGGTCTGCTTGATAAATATCCGGGCATCGTCTATCGCTGCATCGACAAAAAGGTGGAAGAGGTTACCAACGACTACAATCGGCTACAGCTGTCAGAAGAAGAGTTAGACGAATAAAAGCAATTAGCATTATCCATTCCAACGAGTAAAAAAAGATTAAATAAACGCTTATGAAAGTTATGAAGTTTGGCGGTACTTCCGTAGGTACCCCGCAAAGAATGAAAGAAGTAACCAAGCTCGTCACCCGTTCAGGCGAGCCCGTGTTTGTTGTACTCTCAGCCATGTCTGGCACCACCAACTCGCTTGTCGAGATTTCCGACTATCTCTACAAGAAAAACCCAGACGGCGCCAACGAAGTCATCAACAGACTGGAGACAAAATATCTGAAGCACGTTGACGAACTCTACACCCAGGAAGCAACCAAGGAGGCTACCCGCGATTTCCTGAAAGAAGTGTTCAACTATCTGCGGTCATTCACCAAGGAGATTTTCACCTCATTTGAAGAGAAGAACATTGTGGCCCAGGGCGAAATCATATCTACTAATATGGTGGTCAACTACATGAAAGAACAGGGCATCAATGCCACGCTGCTGAATGCTCTCGACTTCATGCGGACAGACAAGAACGCAGAGCCAGACTCTGTTTACATCAAAGAGAAGCTGACTGCCAAGATGGAAGAGAGCGCTGACACCCAGGTATTTGTCACCCAGGGCTTCATCTGCTGTAATGCCTACGGCGAAGTCGACAACCTGCAACGCGGCGGGTCTGACTACACGGCATCGCTCATCGGTGCCGCCATCAATGCTGAGGAGATTCAGATATGGACCGACATTGACGGCATGCACAACAACGACCCAAGAGTGGTCGACAAGACAGAGCCCGTACACCAGCTGCAATTTGAGGAGGCTGCCGAGTTAGCCTATTTCGGGGCAAAGATTCTGCACCCGACCTGCGTACAGCCAGCCAAGTATGCCGGCATCCCCGTGCGACTGCTGAACACGATGGACCCAGAGGCAGAAGGTACTACCATTTCAAACCAGACGGAGTACGGCAAGATTAAGGCCGTGGCTGCGAAGGACAACATTATCGCCATCAAGATTAAGTCCAGCCGCATGCTGCTGGCAACGGGCTTCCTACGCAAAGTGTTCGAGATATTCGAGAGCTACCAGACACCCATCGACATGGTTTGCACGTCAGAGGTTGGTGTCTCCATGTCTATTGACAACTCCGCGCACCTCGGCGAGATTGTCGACGAACTGAAGAAATACGGCACCGTAACCGTAGACACCGGCATGTGCATCATCTGCGTAGTAGGCGACTTAGACTGGTCGAACATCGGTTTTGAGACACGTGTCATGGATGCCCTCAAGACCATTCCCGTGCGCATGATTAGCTATGGCGGGTCTAACTATAACATCTCGTTCCTCATCAAAGAGGAAGACAAGAAGCGGGCCCTGCAAAGCCTCAGCGACCAGCTGTTCAAATAAAGGAAGAAAACATTAACACATCACAAAATACGACAAAAAGAAAGACATGAAAGGTAAGTTTCCTGTTAAGAAGTTCCAAGAGATTGGTACGCCATTCTATTATTACGACACAGACTTGTTGCGGCTCACGCTGAAAACCATTAACGAAGAAGCGGGGCATTACGAGAATTTCTGTGTACACTACGCAGTAAAAGCCAACGCCAACCCGTTGCTGCTGCGCATCATCCGTCAGGCAGGGCTTGGAGCCGATTGCGTGAGCGGCGGTGAAATCGAAGTGGCCATCAAGGCAGGCTTCACACCCGACAAGATTGTCTATGCGGGTGTGGGCAAGAGTGACTGGGAAATTAATATCGGACTGGACAACGACATTTTCTGCTTCAACGTGGAAAGTGTGCCCGAACTGGAAGTCATCAATGAATTGGCAAGCAAAAAAGGGAAAGTAGCGCGCGTGGCTTTCCGCCTCAATCCCAACGTAGGGGCACACACGCATGCTAACATCACAACAGGACTGGCAGAGAACAAGTTTGGCATTGCCATGCGCGACGTAGAGAGCATCATCGACCATGCCGCCGAACTGAAAAATGTCCGATTCGTGGGATTGCATTTCCACATTGGCTCACAGATTCTCGACATGGGCGATTTCCAGGCACTCTGCAACCGCATCAACGAGCTGCAAGACCAACTGGAGCGGCGGCACGTCACCATCGAACACATCAACGTTGGCGGTGGACTTGGTATTGACTACGAGCATCCCAATCGTGTGCCCGTGCCTAATTTCAAGGCGTATTTCGACACATACGCACGCCATCTGAAGCTGCGCCCAGGCCAAACGCTGCACTTTGAACTCGGGCGCGCCGTTGTTGGGCAATGTGGCTCACTGATTACCCGCACTTTGTACGTCAAGGAGAGTGCCGTAAAGAAGTTTGCCATTGTCGATGCAGGTTTTACGGACCTCATACGTCCCGCGCTCTATCAGGCTTATCACAAGATTGAAAACATAACGAGCGAGGATGCCACGGAAACTTACGATGTAGTTGGGCCTATCTGTGAGTCGACGGATGTCTTTGCCAAGCAAATCGACCTGAACAAGACCAGTCGTGGCGACCTGCTGGCTATCCGCTCTGCCGGCGCTTACGGTGAAATCATGGCTTCGCAATATAATTGCAGGCAATTGCCAAAGGGCTATCTGAGTGACGATTTATAACACACAGGAAATGACAACCAACGAACACCCCCGTTTCTCTGTAGTGCTGGCGGTCTCTGACAACAGTCAGGAACTGGAACAACACCTGCCTGCTTTTCTTGAGCAGGACTACGAGCCGGGCTATGAAGTCGTCGTTGTTGACGAATCATCGACTGATGACACTGACGACGTGCTGACTCGCTTCAAGAATCAGTTCGCTCATCTCTATACCACATTCTTGCCCAAGCCACGCCTTAACATCACACGGCAAAGGCTTGCATTAACCATTGGCGTAAAAGCCGCTAAATATGAGTGGATTATCTTTGCAAATATCAACAATTATCCACCTTCGTCAGAATGGCTAAAAGAGCTGGCTGGGTTTGCCGAGGACACCAACACCATGATGATGCTCGGTTACGTTCAGCCCAAGAATGGTGAGATACGCCTACAACTGTTCAGTAACATAGAACAGGCGCAGACTATCATAAAAAAGGCGGAACGCAAACGCTCCAACGGACATAAGGGGCATTGGCTGCGATATATGCGTGGCAAATACGACTTTTTGGCTGTACGGGCAAGCGAAGCGCATCTGGCACTGCGTTTCTACGAACAGGACATCCGTGGAATCCAACTCCTTTCCTTGCGCTTTAAAACCATGTTCCACAACATCTTCCATTAAATCAAGAAGCCGATGAACGTACTGCATCTATACCCCGACAACGACAGCATGATACGTCAGCACGTAAGCATGCTGCAAGCTCGTGGTACAGAGGCTAACGGCAACCACAAAGACGTTCCAGCCATTGTTCACGTTCATGGATGCTGGAACTATGCTATTGCAAAGCAAGCGGAAAAACTGCGCAGAAAAGGCGCCCGGCTGGTTTTCACTCCCCACGGAGGGTTAGAGCCATGGATTATCCGGCAGCACCAAGCAGAAAAAACAACAAAAAAACTGCTTTGGCAGCGGCTGTTGGTGAAGCATGCCTATGTACTGATAGCCCACGGCCCCATAGAAACAGAAGCGCTGAACAAGTTAGCATGGAACCCACGCATAGAAACTGTTCGCAATGCGGTGATTACCAAATCCATCACCCCTGAAGCCATGGAACAACAGACCTTTGCCATCTATCAGAAGGTAATGGATTCCCACCCGCTTCAGCTGATGTCAGACGACACTAAATTGCTGTTGCAGCTTGCCCTGAAAGCGGGAATTACCGGCGACAAAAGATGGGTTGAAGCCACGCTGCCCACCATCAATGAGACAGAATGGCGGCGCTTGCTGGTCTACGCCGACCTGGAAAATGTACGCACAACCCTCGACAGCGGGCTGCGGATTCTGAACATCAGCCAGCCCTACATTGACACCTCTCATGTTCAGTGCTACCTGCCCACCAACTATCAGCGCCCCAAGCCTTTGGTTTCAGACTGCATCACCATGGCCGCTCAGACCAACAACAACTCGCTCACGTTGCGCCATTTGGTCGACATGGACAGAAACTTACGGCAACCAGAGATTGATGACGACAACATAGCAGACGCGCTTAACGAGCGCAGCCTCACACGCCACTTCCAGCGACTGCTGCAACTGATGAAGGAGCAGACACTGTTAGACGAAGGCTTCATGCCGCTGCCCCCCGTCAATGACAAGCAAACAAAACACCTTCGCAACCTACTGACAAATCATCTGAGAATATGACAAACGACTTGCACTATTTACGACTGCTTTCACAGTCATTCCCCACTATTGCCGAAGCAGCAAAGGAGATTATCAATCTCGAGGCAATCCTGAATCTCCCGAAAGGAACGGAACACTTCCTTGCTGACCTGCATGGCGAAAGCGAGGCTTTTCAGCATGTGCTGAAAAATGCTTCTGGCAACATCAAGCGAAAGGTCAACGAAAGGTTTGGCAGTAGCATTCGCGAAAACGAGAAAAAGGAACTTTGCACACTTATCTACTACCCTGAGCAAAAGTTGGAACTTGTGAAGGCTGTCGACCAGAACATAGACGACTGGTATCACATAACCATCCATCAGCTGGTAAATGTCTGCCGTGACGTTTCTTCGAAATACACCCGTTCCATGGTGCGGAAATCGCTGCCGGAAGAGTTCTCCTACATCATCGAGGAGCTTCTGCACGAGCATACTGACGACCAGAACAAAGCTGCATACGTTACCGTAATTGTCGACACCATCATATCAACAGGTCGTGCCGATGATTTCATCTGCGCGCTTTGCAAGGTCATTCAGCGTCTGGCCATTGACCAGCTCCACATCCTTGGCGACATCTACGACCGTGGGGCTGGCGCACACACCATCATGGATGTCTTGCAGCACTACCATTCGTGGGATATTCAGTGGGGCAACCACGACATTCTCTGGATGGGGGCATGTGCCGGCAATGATGCCTGTATCTGCAACGTGCTGCGATTGTCGCTGAGATATGCCAATTTGGCTACGCTCGAGGATGGCTATGGCATCAACTTGGTGCCTCTTGCCACCTTTGCCCTTGAGACCTATGGCGATGACCCATGTTTGGAGTTTATTCCCAAACTCCTGAAGGGCAACAAGATGGATGACAAGACCCTTCAACTGACCGCAAAAATGCACAAGGCTATTTCCATCATCCAGCTCAAGGAAGAGGCTCGCATCTTCCATCGTCAGCCAGAATGGCAGATGGAAAATCGCTGCCTGCTTGAAGCCATTGACCTGCAACGACGCACCTGCTGCATTGACGGCAAGGACTACGACCTGAAAGACTGCAATTTCCCGACAGGACTTACGGAACTCTCGCCCGAAGAGGCCGACCTGATGAAGAAGCTACACCATTCTTTCCGTGTCAGCGAAAAACTGCGCAAGCATATCCGCACCATTCTTTCGCACGGCAGCATGTTCAATGTCTGCAACAACAACCTGCTCTACCACGCAAGTATTCCGCTGAACGACGACGGCACACTCAAAGATGTTGTGATTCTTGGCAAGCCCTATCAGGGGCGGAAGCTCATGAGCTATATCGGTATATTAGTCCGTACTGCCTTTGAAAACGACACCGAGCCTGCACTGAAAGCCTTTGCCAGAGACTACTTCCTCTATCTCTGGTGTGGCAAGAACTCACCCCTGTTCGACAAGTCAAAGATGGCCACCTTCGAGCGCTATTTCCTGGCTGACCCTACCACCTACCATGAAGAGAAAGGTGCTTATTTCCGTCTGCGAGACAACGCCGAGGTATGCGACCGAATACTCGATGCCTTCGGCGTGACAGGCGAAAACCGCCACATTATCAACGGCCACGTGCCTGTACACGCTTCGAAAGGCGAAAACCCCATCAAGGCCGGCGGCCGGCTCATGGTCATCGACGGTGGATTCAGCGAAGCCTACCATTCCGAAACGGGTATAGCCGGCTACACGCTCATCCATCACTCCCGTGGCTTCCAGCTGGTGCAGCACGAGCCCTTCACCTCGACTCAGGATGCCATCCTACAAGGTACGGACATCAAGTCGACAACTCAGATTGTCGAGATGTCTTCTCACCGCATGTTAGTGGCCGACACCGACAAGGGAGCGGAGCTGCGAGAGCAGATAACAGACCTGCGACAGCTGCTGAAAGCCTATCGCCACGGTATCATTAAAGAAAAGGAAGCCAAGTAAATGACCATACCAGCCAGACATAACACACTGCTGTGGCTGCTTATCATTGCCACGACTGCTATAGCCCAAACCGACACGCTGAAACTGACGGAACAACAGCTTGACGAAGTGGTCGTAAGCGCCCAGTCTGCCAATCGCCGCATCAGCGGGGTGCAGATTGGCGCAGAGCAACTGCACATGAACGAGCTGAACAGTGTGCCTGCTCTCATGGGCGAGCGCGACATCATGCGGTCTGTGCAGCTGTTGCCTGGTGTCAAGTCTGAGAGCGATGCCTCAAGCGGCTTTCAGGTCCGCGGCGGAACGGCCTCCCAGAACTTGCTGCTGTTCGACGATGTACCCGTCTACAACGTGTGCCACTTGGCTGGTCTGTTCTCTGCCTTCAACGACGATGCCCTGGGCGGGGCTACACTCTACAAGGGACTCATGCCCTCACAACTTGGAGGTGCCGTTTCGGCAGTACTCGACATGACGGGCCGCACTGGAAGCAAGAAGAAATGGCAGGGTGATGTCGGCTTGGGGTTGCTCTCAGCCAAGGCCGCCATTGAAGGCCCGATTGTAAAGGATAAGGTGTCGATGCTCGTCACAGCACGGCGCTCCTACATGGATGCCTTCCTGAAAGCCCTGCCTGACTATCGCGATAATCAGTTGTTTTTCTATGACATGAACGCCAAAGCCGACTGGCAGATAAACAATAACCATCGACTGGAGCTGACACTCTTCACCTGCCGTGACAAGACGGCACTGAAGGACATGGTGAGCATTGAATGGCAGAACCAGCTGGCGCGACTGGGCTGGACCTACACGCACAACGACAATCTGACGGCCAAGACCTCACTCTACCATAGCAACTATGCGACTGACAATGGCTTCAACCTTCACGGCCTTGACATCAGCTACTCTGGCCACATACGCCACACAGGGCTGAATCACAACACCCACTGGGTACCCGCTAAAGGGCTGGAGATTGACGCTGGTGTGCAGTCTGTGCTGTTGAACGTGAAGTCTGCTGAATGGCAGAACGTGACTAACCACGAGCGCGAACAGCGAAAGGCATGGCAAAACGATGCCTGGCTCTCTGCCGAGTGGTCGCCCAACTCGTTTCTCGCCGCGGAAGCAGGGGTGCGCCTCAGCACCCTGAGTCTGCTGGGTGGCCCTTACTACTATGAAGTGAACGATGCCGGAAACATTGTCTGGCTTTACAACACCAATGCCGGAAAGATTGTCTATACTCACTTTGCACCCAATCCGCGCCTCGGTCTGCGACTGCAACTGAGTCCTACTCTGAGCGTGAAGGCCGGCTACACACGGACTAACCAGTTCATTCACGCATTGCGAAACCAGAGTACCTCAACTCCATTCGACCGCTACACCCTGAGCAGCAACCTACTCAAGCCACAGTTGGGTGACCAAGTGAGCCTTGGTGTTTTTGGTATGACTCCGAAACAAGACTACGACTGGTCTATAGAGGGCTATTATCGGCACATCGACCATGTGCTTGACTACCGCGACGGGCTCAGTTTCAGCTCTGCCATTGAGATTGAGCGGCTGGTATTAGCCGGCCAGGGGCGCAGCTATGGCGCGGAACTCTGTCTACGGAAAAACACAGGAAAGCTGACCGGCTGGGTGTCTTATACGCTCTCATGGACAGAGAACCAGATTGAAGGCATCAACGGCGGACAATGGTACACCGCCAGCAACGACCGCCGCCACGATGCCAACGTAGTGCTGATGTACCAGCTGTCGAAAAGTTGGGCGCTCAACTCTGTCTGGGTCTACAACTCCGGGCAAGCCTTCACTGCGCCGAGCGGGAAATATCAGTTGATAGACAACTACATCTACTATTATGCCGAGCGCAACGGCTACAGGGCACCCGACTATCACCGTCTGGATGTCAGCGCCACATGGACAAAGAAGATAGCGGGCGGGCGACTCACCCGCGAATGGAACTTTGGTGTCTACAATCTGTACAACCGAATGAATCCCTACCTCATCTACTTTGAAGACGGACTAAACGGCCAGCGGACAAAGGCCACGATGTACAGCCTGTTTGGCATTGTACCTTCCGTGACACTAAAGATTAGTTACTAACCAAAATTTTCGTTTTTTACCAGGTTTATAGGAATGAGAACAAAGAAGTTACTGGCAACGGCAGTCTTGGCATCAGCACTCTGCGGACTGTTCTCGTGCGAAAAGGAGATAGACATTGACTACCGCGAGGCATCCGGGCACTACGTGGCAGAGGCAAGTGTTACGCCGGAGGGAACAACGGTCAGGCTGACCACCACTCAGGCCATGGACACCAACACGCCAAACTATGTAGACGATGCGACCATTATCATCAGAAACAACACACTGGACATTGACCAGACCTTGACATACACACAGAACGGCGTTTATACAGCCTACATGCGCGGCATGCCCGGCTGGTCGTTCACCATTGACATTTGCATCAACGGCCAGCACTATACCTCATCATCGACCATGCCCAACGAAGCCGAGTTGTCATCCTTCCGCTTCGTATGGAAAGAAGTGTTGTCAGAACGCATGCTGTTTGCCGAGGCTGTCATTGACGACCTGCCCAATGAAAACAACTACTATTTCCTGCACCTATACCGCAACAACATTGGTTATCGCTGGGCGGTCATGCGTGACGACCAGAATCCGGGGGGCGAACTGAAACAACTTTTCAGCTGCGGCACAGAACGGCAGATAGCCAACAACGATGGCAACGCCCTGCGCGAAGGCGATGTCTTGAGGCTGGAAGTCAGAAACATCGACCGCCTGTCGTACAACTACCTTTACTCCCTGCAAATGACATCAGCCTCCAACACCAATCCTATTGAGAACTTCACGGGCGGCATGCTGGGCTATTTCTCTGCCTACATGCAAACCACCCACGAAACTACGTTCAAGATTGAGGAAGTAGAAGAAGAAACCGAGTAAGAACTCCCACAAGAGTTTTGAAAAAATGGCTCAACTATACTATAGTTGTTGGTTTTTCTCATTTTAGTTTTTCCTTCATTTTCTGCAATTCATAGTCGAAATTGTA
>JAFLSH010000041.1 GCA_022511055.1 Prevotella sp.
TTAATAAAATTATGCTAATGTAATCTTATCTTCAGTGTTTACGAGCTTGCCCTCTTTGAAGAGCCAGCCGAGACCGAGCAGGGTCTCTTCCTCTGAAATCTTTGCAGCCTTTGCAATCTCCTTCACTGAAAGGGGCTTCTCTGCTGCAGCCAGTGCCTGATAAACATCTCCAGCCTTAAAACCGATATTCTCTGCATTCACTGCGAGAACATCCTTCTTTGCAGCAACCTTCGGAGCTGCGGCCTTCTTAACGGTTGTGGTCTTCTTGGCTGCTGTAGCCTTTGTCTCAGTAGCCTTCTTAGTTGTTACTTTCTTTTCTGCCATAATTGCTTAAATAATTAATACACGTATTGAAGTAAATACTCTTTAGTCAATTTTTCTGATGCAAAGGTAGTTCAACTTTCGCATTCAAGTTACTGATTTATAGGCTTTTTTAGCAGAAATATGTTTATTCTTGATGTAAATCAATTTTCAAAGAAAGTTCCTCCAGCTGCTTCTTATCGACTTCGCCAGGGGCATCAAGCATGACATCGCGCCCGCTGTTGTTCTTCGGGAAGGCCATGCAATCGCGAATGGAATCAAGACCTGCCATCAGCGAAACAAACCTGTCAAGACCGAATGCCAAACCGGCATGGGGAGGGGCACCATACTTGAAAGCATTAATCAGGAAACCGAACTGAGCCATTGCACGTTCCGGCGTAAAGCCAAGAATCTGGAACATCTTCTCCTGTAGCTTTCCATCATGGATACGAAGCGAGCCTCCGCCAAGCTCCACGCCGTTGCACACAAAGTCGTATGCCACTGCGCGCACCTTCTCCGGGGCTGTGTCTAACAGGGGGATGTCTTCTGGATTAGGCAAGGTAAACGGATGGTGGGTAGCCATCAGGCGCTGTTCTTCATCGCTCCATTCGAAGAGCGGGAAGTCCACAATCCATAGACAGACAAACTCGTCTTTATTGCGCAGCCCTAAGCGAGTGCCCATCTCCAGTCGCAGCGAACAAAGCTGCACTCGTGTCTTGTTGGCGTTGTCACCAGAAAGTATCAGCACGAGATCGCCATCACTGGCCCCGCAGGCTTCCTTGACTTTCTGCCAGACTTCCGGCTCGTAGAACTTGTCGATGCTCGACTTGACCGTACCATCTTCATTGAACTTCACATATACCAGTCCTTTGGCGCCCACTTGCGGCCGCTTAACAAAATCTGTCAGCTGGTCAAGCTGCTTGCGCGTGTAGTTGGCGCAGCCAGGCACGCAGATACCGCCAATGTAGCTGGCTTCGTTGAAGACGGGGAACGTGCCTGTACCTTTCAGCTGGTCCATCAGTTCCACAAATTCCATGCCGAAGCGGAGGTCTGGCTTGTCAGAGCCAAAGCGCCGCATGGCCTCATGCCATGTCATGCGCTGAAGCGGCGGAAGCTCAATGCCCCGCACTTCCTTGAACAGATGGCGAGCCATATCCTCAAACAGACTCAGAACATCTTCCTGGTCAACAAACGACATCTCACAGTCTATCTGCGTAAACTCCGGCTGACGATCAGCACGCAAATCCTCATCGCGGAAACACTTGGCAATCTGGAAGTAACGGTCAAAGCCAGAGACCATCAGAAGCTGCTTCAGTGTCTGCGGAGACTGGGGCAAGGCATAGAACTGCCCTGGATTCATGCGGCTGGGCACTATGAAGTCACGGGCGCCCTCTGGTGTACTACCAATCAGAATCGGCGTTTCCACCTCAATGAACTGACGGGCATCAAGGAAATTGCGAATCAGAATGGTCATGCGGTGGCGCAGTTCCAGATTCTTCCGCACGGCAGTGCGCCGGAGGTCCAGGTAGCGGTATTTCATGCGAATATCATCACCGCCATCGGTATTGTCTTCGATAGTAAACGGAGGGGTCAGGCTGTCGCTCAGGACATTCAGCTCTGAGGTCAGGATTTCAATGTCGCCGGTTGGCATCTTGGAATTCTTCGATTCGCGCTCGCTCACCTTTCCCTTCACCTGTATGCAATACTCACGCCCCAGTTTGTTGGCCTGTTCGCAGAGTGAAGCATCGGCAGATTCATCAAAAACAAGTTGGGTTATGCCGTAGCGGTCACGCAAGTCGACAAATGTCATTCCCCCCATTTTGCGAGTGCGCTGCACCCACCCTGCCAGTGTTACAACGCTGCCCACATCAGCAAGTCTAAGCTCGCCACAAGTCTTACTTCTATACATATTTACTATTGTTTTTTTCGTTTGAGGTGCAAAATTATATAAAAAAGAGCAAACAAACAAATTTTTTTCGTACCTTTGTAACGACAAAACAAATTTTTACTGAAATGAAACAACTAATCTCACTCCTCGCAGTGGCGCTTACGACCCTGACGGCCACCGCACAGACAACGGCTGGCGACGTGCTTTCCACCACAAGAAAAGCCAACAACTACTTCATGGCCAAGTATGCCGACCCGACACTACCGACTAACGTAAACCGCATTCGCCCCAGCTCGCTGTGGACACGCGCCGTGTATTACGAAGGGCTCATGGCGCTCTATGAGATAGACCAAGACCAACGCTACATAGACTACACCGACCGCTGGGCTTCGTTCCACCAGTGGACCCCGCGCAACGGAGTCAACACGAATGATGCCGACGACCAATGCTGTGAGCAGACCTATCTGGACCGCTACATGCAGGCTGGCGGCGAGGAAAAGATTGTGCATGTCAAGGAAAACCTGGCCCAGCAAATGCGGACAGGCAACCCCAAGGCCGATGGTGCCCTCTACGGCTGGTGGACATGGATTGATGCCATACAAATGGGCATGCCCATCTATTTCCAAATGGCCAAGATTACCGGCGACCGCCACTACATTGACCACGCCATGCGCATGTACACCTGGAGCCGCGACACGCTGGCAGGTGGCTTGTTCAACACGGCAGAGGGCCTTTGGTGGCGCGACAAGGACTATGTGCCGCCTTACAAGGAGCCCGACGGACAGAACTGCTACTGGTCAAGAGGCAACGGATGGGTCTACGCCGCCCTGGTGCGCTGCATGAGCCAGCTGCCAAAAAAGGACAAAATATACAAGCAGCTGAAGAATGACTTCCTGCTGATGAGCAACGCCCTGCTGAAATGCCAGCGCGAAGACGGTTTCTGGAATCCCAGCCTCGTTTCCACCAACTATGCCATGAAGGAAACTTCCGGCACGGCCCTGTTCCTCTATGGCATGAGCTGGGGCATCCGCCAAGGACTGCTGAATGCCAAGACATTCCGCCCGGCCTGCGACAAGGCATGGGCTGCCATGAAGAAAGATGCCGTTCACCACGACGGGTTCCTGGGCTGGATGCAAGGTACGGGCAAAGACCCCGCTGCCGGCCAGCCACTCAGCTACGACAAGGTGCCCGACTTTGAGGACTACGGCACGGGCTGCTTCCTGCTCGGAGCGGTGGAGTATTACAAACTTCTGAACGACAAGTAAAGGCAAGGACTCGCACGCAGGCCGCCTTGGCCGCCTCAAAAAGGCCACAGCCGCCCGCCAAATATTAATTTTATTGAAAAATCATGGCAAAAATGTACGTTTGTCAGAAAAACATAGTACTTTTGCCCCAAAGTTTAATAAAAAAAGTATTGAGCAATGAAGAAAATTCTATTTTTAACCGTAATGCTTTTGTGCGGCATCAGCTACACTATGGCCCAGGACAACGATGGTGCAGAAATCAAGTTTGACAAACTGACTCACGACTTTGGCACTTTCTCGGAAAGCAGCCCTGTGGTCACTTGTACGTTCACCTATACCAATGTCGGCAATAAGCCTTTGGTCATCAATCAGGCTGTTGCCTCTTGCGGCTGCACGGTGCCCGAGTACACCAAGACCCCTGTCAAGCCAGGCGAAAAGGGAACTATCAAGATTACCTACAACGGTACGGGCAAGTTCCCCGGACATTTCAAGAAGTCTATCACGGTGAGGACAAACGGAAAAGTTGAAATGACCCGCCTGTATATAGAAGGTACGATGGAAGAAAAAAAGAAATAAGTGCCTCAAAGCACGGACTCAACACAAAGCAGCTGGCAACGTACATGTGTTAGCTGCTTTTGTTATGTCTAAGACCCCATAAAAGGCAAAAGCGAAAGCGGCAGCATTCCTGCGCGCGCGCGTATGTGTATATTATATAGTGCTTAAACAAACTGAATACCCTGCACCCTCGACACCCACGACACCCAAATCGGGAGTTGGGTGTTGAGGGTGTTGAGGGTGCAGGGCAATCAGCCTGTTAAGCTACTATACGTGCGCGCGAGAGATTCTTAATCAAGGAATTAAGGAGTTAGGGGAGTTAAAGGGGCTAAGCCACATGTTCTGTCTGCAAATTTTCGACACAAATTCGGCAGAATTGCAAATTCGGTTGACCAATAGTGGGTTTCATCAAAAACTCTATGAGTATTGGAAAATACTCCGTGAGTTTTGAAAATTACTCCGTGAGTTTCGGGCAAAACTCCGCGAGTTTTTGGCAATACTCGCGGAGTTTTTTATCGTAAACAAGCGGTTTCAGAAGGTGTAATTAAAGCCGATGGAGGTGAATTCCTTAAACTGCCAGTAGCCCAAATCGTCGTGACGGTTGCTGGAATCGTCGAAGCGCGGATACAGGAAGATGTTGGCCGTGATATACTTCGACACTTGCAACACAAAGGTGTTTTCCCATTCGACTTCCGTGCGCTTGTAGGAAGAGAAGGCGGAGAAGCGCGACTTCCAGCGAACCGTCTCGGACATCTTCCACTCCAAGTCGGCCGTAATCTGCGAACCGAGGTCGAACAAATGGTGCTTGCCCTCATCAATGCCGTAACGGCTGGGAAACCAGTCGCCATCGTTAAACCAGTCGCGCGCCACGTAGCGATAGTTGAACGTAAGAGGAGAAAGGTTGACCGTTCCCGTCAGCTTCTTGTCCAGTGCCTCGACCTTGTAATCCATACCAATACCCAGAGTGAGATTGAGAGGCGACATGAAATCGGAATAGATGTGGTGGTCGTTTGACTTCAGACCGCGCGTAAACTGGGTGTAGCCGATGAGCTGCAACGTGTAGTACCAGCGTTTCGATGCCTGCAAACCGAGCTTTGAGGTCAGACGAATCTGGTCTTCGTATGTCTTGAATTTATGCACGGTGTCTGACTTGGCTGTCCGGAAACCGAGCTTCATTTCCAGCTTGTTGTCCCACTTCCACTTACTCTTGTTGTCATAGTTGGCCTGAAGGGTCAGGTTGCCCAGCAGCGAATTGTTGCTCTCGCCGCCCTGATACCAGTTGTCTGAGATATAGTTCTGCATGAACTGCAAGAAGCCGTCGCCCTTGCGAGTCCAGAATTTGGGCTTGGTCACCACAACTCCCTCCGGGGCGGCCATTTCCGGCGCATCTGGCATGGGGGCGGCCATTTCTGTCAGCTCTACCCTTTGCTCGATAGGCTTTTCTATGTCGTCACGCAACGTGCCCGACTCTGCCAGCTCCGTATCGGTTGCCTCAACCAAGTCGGGCCGGTTCAGGTAGACATTCAGCAACGCCCGGTCTACCGCCTGGTCTATCTCGTCTCGTTGCTCGTCGATGGAGAACTGATTGTTAGCTACGGAATGATAAAACGTCAATGGTGTGAACAAACGGAACAAACGGCCGTTCTGGTTATTGACAGGCTGCGCGGCACTCACGCTGAGCGTTGAAGCAACCGCAAGGAACAAAACACACTTTCTCATGATTCTGTGTGCAAAGATAATAAAAAATTTGTTGATTCTGCTTTGTTGCGGAAAAAAATTAGTAATTTTGCACCTTGATTCAAGAAAAAGCAAATAATAAACAAGAAAAAACAAAGAACAAGCTCAATGAATAAGGATACAGTTACAGGATTCGTGCTGATTGCCATCGTACTAATTGCCTTTAGCTGGTATAACCAGCCCTCAAAAGAGGAGATTGAAGCCTACCAGCGCCAACAAGACAGCATAGCTGCCGTGCAAAGAGACAAGGAAGTGAAACAGCAAATGGCAGAAGCCGAGCGCAGAGCCGAGGCCGAAGCCGCCGCAAAGGGCGACACTACGGCTTTGTTCTACACGGCTCTCAACGGCACCAACCAAGACATCACACTCAAGAACGCCAAAGTGGAACTTACGGTCTCCACCAAGGGCGGCACGCTGTCGAAAGCTGTCGTCAAGGGCTTTAAAGACAAAGATGGGCACAACGATGTAACACTGTTTGACCAGAACGACCAGCAGATGAACTTCATGCTGGCAGGCAAGCAAGACAACATCATCACCCAGGATTTGTTCTTCACTCCGTCGAACATCACAGACTCTACCGTAACCATGACTGCGTTAGCAGGCAACGGGGGAAGCATTGTGCTGGACTATCTGTTAGGGCCAGACCATCTGCTGCACTTCTCGTTCCAGGCAAAGGGGCTGAGCGGGCTCTTCGCGCCCAACTACCGGGAGATGGACATAGAGTGGAACGACCACTGCCGTCAGCAAGAGAAGGGCTACTCGTTTGAAAACCGATATACCAGCATCTTCTACAAAGAGGCGAGAGGCGGCGATACCGATAACCTGTCAGAGACTGCCGACAAGACCGAAACCATCGACAAGCCGCTGGACTGGGTGGCATTCAGAAACCAGTTTTTCAGCGTAGCACTGATTTCAAAAGACGATTTCTCGGCAAAGGCAACCCTCTCGAGCGTACAGGACAAGAAAGGAAGCGGCTATCTGAAGCAGTTCAACACCAAGCTGCGCACGGCCTTTGACCCCACAGGCATCAAGGTGTCTGAGTTTGAAATGTATGTCGGCCCCAACAACTTCCGGCTCATCCAAGATGTGGAGCAGCAAAGCACCTTCGGAAAAGACTTGGATTTAGAGCAGCTTGTCAACCTCGGCTGGTGGCTGTTCCGCCTCATCAACCGCTGGTTTACGCTCTACGTCTTCGACTGGCTGGCCTCATGGGGCTTCCCGATGGGCATCGTGCTGATTCTCATTACGTTGTTGCTAAAGGCCATTACCTTCCCGATGGTGAAGAAAAGCTATATGTCGAGTGCCAAGATGCGGGTGCTGAAGCCAAAGCTCGATGAGGCTACCAAGCAATACGACAAGCCCGAAGACCAGATGCAGAAGCAGCAGGCAATGATGCAGATGTACGCACAATACGGCGTGTCGCCGCTGAGCGGCTGCCTGCCCATGCTCATTCAGATGCCTATCTGGATTGCCATGTTCTGGTTTGTGCCCAATGCCATCCAGCTGCGCGGCCAGTCGTTCCTCTGGATTAAGGATTTGGCCACATACGACCCCATCGTGGAGTGGAACACTCACATCTGGGGAATCGGCGACCACTTGTCGCTGACCTGTATTCTGTTCTGCGTGTCAAACGTGCTTTACAGCTACATGACCATGCGCCAGCAGAGAGACCAGATGGTAGGCCAGCAGGCAGAGCAGATGAAGATGATGCAGTGGATGATGTATCTCATGCCCGTCATGTTCTTCTTCATGTTCAACGACTATTCCTCTGGCCTGAATTTCTATTATTTCATCTCCCTGTTCTTCTCGGCTGCCGTCATGTTCTTGCTGCGCAAGACCACCAATGACGAGAAGCTGCTGGCCATCCTTGAGGCACGTTACAAGGAGAACAAGAACAACCCGAAGAAGACCAGCGGACTGGCCGCCCGGCTCGAAGCCATGCAAAAGCAGGCGGAAGAGCTGCAACGCCAGCGGATGCAACAGCAAAAGAAATAGATGAGGCTGGGAACAAGGCGGTTATTGACATTTGCAGCCATGCTTATGCCCCTCTGGGCAAAGGCATACCACAAGGTCTATGACCAAAATGTAAAGACACTGCAAGTCGTGGTCAATCAGGATTGGCTGTCGATGCCCGTCATGACCCTTAACTCAACCGATGTCCTGAACGTCAGCTTCGATGAGCTGTCGCATGAGTATCATCGCTACGTCTACAGGCTGGAACGGTGCGAGGCTGACTGGTCCGCGGCAGAGTCTGTGTTTGAAAGTGACTGGTTAGAGGGCTTCAACAACAACCCCATCGAGAGCTATGAGAACTCGGTGAACACCACCGTCCTTTACACACACTACCGGCTGCAACTACCCAACGAGCGCTGCCGCCTCATCATGAGCGGCAACTATCGGCTCCACGTTGTCGATGAAGACAGCGACACGGAAGTGCTGTGTGCGGAGTTCCGGGTGGTAGAGCCGCTGATGAACGTGGGGATAAGCGTCACAACGAACACAGACATGGGGTTTAACACAAACTTCCAGCAGGCTTCAATGACCGTCAACTACAACAGTGTCAACGTCAGCAACCCGCAAGAGCAGATTTACACGGTAGTCATGCAAAATGGGCGTGAGGATACTCAAAAGCAGGGCATCAGGCCAGACCTTGTGCAGCCGAATCGGCTCCAGTGGGAGCATAACCGGCAGCTCATCTTCGATGCAGGCAATGAGTTCCGTAAGTATGAAGTTCTCTCGTTGAAATACCCGACCATGGGCATTGACCGCATTCAGTGGGATGGCGAGAACTACCATGTCTACCCCTTCGTCAGCGAGCCACGCCGCAACTACGTCTATGATGAAGACACCAATGGCGCTTTCTTCATCAGGAACAGCGATAACCAGGAGAACGACTACACGTGCGACTACGTTTATGTACACTACAAGCTGATGCCTGCCCCACCCTACGGCTCTCAGCAGAAGGTGGTCGTCAGGGGGGCATGGACCACTGAAGCTCCGCAGACATACCAGGCAACCTATGACCCAGCCGACCAAAGCTACAACCTTGTTGTGTTGCAGAAGCAAGGCTACTATTCCTACCAGTATCTGTTACAAATGCCCAATGGCCTCCTTAACACGCTGCCGGAAGAAGGCTCTTTCTTCGAAACAGAGAACAAGTATCAGGCTTTTGTCTATTATAAAGGTATCAGCGACCGAACATGGCGCTTGTTAGGCTATCAGCAGGTAACGATACGCTAAGACAAGCAACGATACAGCAAATAAGCAAAAGACAACATAATTAGCCTATTTGCCTGCATTACTATCCAGCGGCACTCCCACTTCCTTTCTTCAGGAACTGCGAGAACTGCGACTGTATATGATAGTTTTTGGCATAATCCCGCGGTGTCTGCTTATACCTGTGATAGAAGCTGGCAATGAAGTAGTTGGGCGTTGCAAAACCGCAGTCACGAGCTACCTGCTCCACATCCGCACCACTCTGGCGCAGCTTAGTCGCCGCTTCCTCCAGTCGCATGGTACGCACCAATGCACGCGGATTCTTGTAGAAGTTAGACATCATCAGCTGATAGAACTCCTGCACATCCATTCCAACGGCCACGCTCATCTCGCTCATGCTTGGCATCTTCTCCTGCCCGCGTATATAGGGCAGCAGCTTCAGCATCATCTCCATGAACTCATCGCTCATCTCGTTGCGCATGTCCATGCCGGAGCCATAAAGCTCGTCTGAAGTCGGCGCAAGTGTCGCCGAGCCGAGCCCCTCGCAACGCTCAACAAAGAGGGTAACACGCTTCATCACCTCGCCCTCGTCGCCTGTACGGCGCTCACGCATACGCGTGTTGCGGTTGTACAGATAGAAGTTGTAGAGAGCCAAAATGAGTATCACAAGAGCCACTACGCGGAACACACCGGCGCGTCGCCACCACGGCTCGTGAATATTGATGGTCCAGACCAGCGGCTCGCCAAGATACTTGCCTTCCACCCAGGTAGATTGCAGCTCAATGTGATAGCTACCCGGCCTCAGTCCTGTCAGCGGCAAGTGCAGCACACCCTGCCTGTCAACAAATCCCTGTTTCTCGAAACACGTATATTCGTGCCATTCATTGTCCAGCTCCCTAATCCTGACTTTATAGCAGGTATAAAGCGGGCGGGCATAGTTCATAGCCGAGAATGTCAGCGTAACCGTGTTCTGATCGTAGTTCAAGTCTACCTCCGTCACTCGCGTGATGGCCTCGTTCATCAGCACTTTCCCGTCAAGTTCCTGTCCGGCCTCAATCACCACGCCGTTTACCAACAGCTTGGTGAGCTTGGGGTACATGAGAACCGGGGCTCGATGGAACAACTTCTGGAATTCCTCTGGCTGGAACGTAAGTATGTGGTCTATGGCCTTCATGACAATAGTACCATCCTCCAGCTTCATCATCTTGCCGTCAACGAACATTTCATTGGGCACGTTATCCTCTTCGTTGAAGCTGAACACCCGATTCAGCGAGTCGCCTTCATATTGCAGACAGCTGATGCCATAGCTCGTACCTACCCAGATGTTCTTATAGTCATCTTCTATCACGGTGTGAACGACATTGTTCAGGAAGCCGTCCTTGCGCCCGTAAGTCACGGGTTTCTGATTTGGTCTGAACAGCGTCAAGCCCGATGGAGTGCCGACCCATGTCCACCCGCGGCTATCCTCGTATTTTACATTTGCCGGCTGGTCATTATAACGGCTGATGCCGGTAAGGTCTGCCATCATATTGTCGTACTTCAAAGCCAGCTCACTGGTCCACGGCAATGTTGTGAAGATGGCAGTCAGCTTGCGCGCATAAAGCAAGCCGCGTTCTTGCGTGGCGAGCCACATGCCTCCCTGACGGTCAAAGGCAATATCGTTAATGCCGGTTTCCAGTTCCATGCCGTTACGCATGGTGAGTGTCGGGGTATGTCTGATATCGCCCGTCTCCAGGTCCATCACGAAATAGCCCTGAGACGACACGACATAAAGCTCTTCTTTACCATCGTTATTATACACAATCATGTTGTTGAGAGTGATGCCAGAGGGGCGCATAATCTCTGTCCACGTCTGAGTCTTAAAGTCAAAGTGCATCAAGACTGACTTCCCGCCGCCGTTGCGAATCTGATAGAAGCCGCCCTCATGGCCCACCTGAACGGTAGACGAGCGGTATATCTCCGCATCCTGCTTGCCATATGCCATGCTCCGATACAGTTCCTGACCCGTACCCACGTCGTAACAGGCTATAGAGCCATCTTCATAGAACAACACCAGATAGCTTTGGTCGTAAATCTCCAAGTCCTGTAAGTTAAGGTCATCGTCGACTGGCACCTTGTATCCGTACTTGTTGCAAGTAACGTAGCCCTTACCCATCAGCCACACTTCACCGTTCTGGTCGGGAAAGATATCAAGCACCGGGTCTTCCATTCCGAAGGTGTTGACAAACACGGAGTCCACATTGGCAATATAGCGCTCTGTTATCAGGTCTACACACGTTACACTGTGCTTTCTTTTCAGCCAGATGTGGTGGTGGTGATCGAAAACCAGATGGTCGTTCCCCATATAGTTCGATAGCTCGAACACCGTCTTCCCCTCCGGGGATAATGGCATGAATCGGGCTCCGTCGTAAAAGTTGAAGTCGCCCGTCGTGGTAATAATCATTCTGCTGCTTCTGGTACTCTCAATGGTCTGAACGGAGTTGTCCGACAAACCAGAGGCAGCCGTAATGGTCTTGAAAGTGCGATTATCGCCCGCATGCACAGCAGTGAAAGCAAGCAACATAACCACCAAAAAAGCCAAAAACCTATCTATTTGTTTCATGAAAATTCGAATTTCGGTACAAAGTTACAGAAAAAGAATGGCATTACCAAATTTTTGGGCATAAAAACAAAAAGAATTGACTATTAAAACCTATAGCCAATTCTTTTTCGTGTCGAGGTGACAGGACTCGAACCTGCGACAGCCTGGTCCCAAACCAGGAACGCTACCAACTGCGCTACACCTCGTTGCTTGAAAAGCGGGTGCAAAGGTACACTTTTTAAGCGAGAAACAAGAAGCGAAAAGTGAGAAATGATACAGCATTAGCGTTTTTTAACAGTCCGCTTTTCCCGTTTTCTCGTGGCATATCCCGCCTTTACCTAAGCATATCTCCTGGCTTCTGCGAAATATATCTTGCCTTCACTTAATGATGCCCTGCTCAACGAAGATTTTCTTCAGTGCCACTACTGAGCGGTCAACTTGCTCTTCGGTGTGAGTAGCCATCAAGGCATAGCGCACCAGCGTGTCTTGCGGCGCACAAGCCGGCGGAATGACGGGATTGATGAACACGCCTGCCTTGAATGCCAGGGCCGTAACGAGGAACGTCTTTTCTACATCGCGCACATAGAGCGGAATTATCGGGCTCTCGGTGTCGCCAATCTCAAAGCCTTCCTCGCGGAATCGCTTCAGGGCGTAGTTGGTCACGCGCCACAACGACTCTATGCGCTCCGGCTCCTGCTGGATAATGTGCAGGGCTTCCATGGCTGCTGCCGTGGCAGCAGGGGTGTTCGATGCCGAGAAGATGTAAGTGCGGCATGTGTGGCGCAAGAAATTGATGGTGTCAAAGTCTGAGGCAATGAAACCTCCGATAGAGGCCAATGACTTCGAGAACGTGCCCATTATCAAATCCACCTCATCGGTCAGTCCGAAATGGTCGCAGACACCGCGCCCCTGCCTGCCGAAGACACCCAGTCCGTGGGCCTCGTCGACCATGATAGAGCAGTTATACTTGTGCTTCAGCTCCACAATCTCAGGCAACTTAGCCAAATCGCCCTCCATCGAGAACACGCCGTCAACCACTATCAGCTTGATAGCCTCGTAGGGCAGCCTCTGTAACACGCGCTCCAGGTCGGCCATGTCGTTGTGCTTGTAATGCAGCTGCTTGGCAAACGAGAGGCGGCGTCCATCGACAATGCTCGCATGGTCGCGGTCATCGCAAATAATATAGTCGTCTTTACCGACAACCATGGCCAGTACACCCTGATTGACGGAGAAGCCCGTCGAGAAGCACAGGCAGTCGTCCTTGCCCACGAACTCCGAGATTTCCTTTTCCAGCTGAACATGCAGGTCGAGTGTACCGTTCAGGAAGCGGCTGCCCGCACAGCCAGAGCCGTACTTGTCGAGCGCAGCCTTGGCTGCATTGATGATGCGCGGGTCGCCCGGCAGGCCCGTATAGGCATTGGAGCCGAACATCAGCACCTTGTGGCCACCCATCTCCACTTCCGTTCCCTGCTTTCCTTCGATGGCACGGAAATACGGATACACGTCAGCAGCCATGAACTTCTGCGGCTCACGATAGGATTCATATTTTTTCTGTAACTGTCCCATTCCGAATTTATATATAGGTATAGTTTTCCGTTGTTTTTTATGCTTACGGCCTGCAAAGTTACACATTTTTTATTAAATCGTGCATTTTTTTCGCAATAATTACAACTTTTATGCAATTTTTCCCGCTCTTTGACGAATTATTTCAATCAAATTTCGTACTTTTGCACCCGTATGAAGACCGAGAAAAGCAAAATCACATTCATTGTGAATCCCATTACCGGGACTCACAAGAAAGACGATATGCCGGCTCTCATAGAGCGTACCATTGACCCAGAACGATTCAGCACCGATATCATCTTCACTGAATATGCGGGTCATGCCGCCGAGCTGACCAGACGACTGGCCGACCAGGGCACCGACATCGTGTGCGCCGTTGGCGGCGATGGCACTGTCAACGAGGTTGCACGCTCGCTGCTGCACACCGACACCGCATTGGCCATTGTGCCCTGCGGCTCAGGCAACGGGCTGGCGCGACACCTCTGCCTGCCCATGGACATCCGCCGCTCGTTGGAAATTATCAACCATTGCAAAATTGAGGCTTTCGACTATGGTCTCATCAATAACCTGCCCTTCTTCTGCACCTGCGGCATGGGCTTTGATGCGTTCATTTCGCTCAAGTTTGCCGAGGCCGGCAAGCGCGGCCCCATCACCTACGTTGAGAACGTGCTGAAAGAGGGGCTGAAATACAAGCCTGAGACCTATGAGGTGGCAGACGACACGGGCACCCACCGTTACAAGGCTTTCCTCATTGCCTG
>JAFLSH010000042.1 GCA_022511055.1 Prevotella sp.
ATATATACGCGCGTGAAGCATTTGGAGTTAAGAAATTAGAGAAGTGATAGGAGTTAATCCAAATGTCCGGCCCGAAATTGTTGGTTATTTCCAGAACTCATGGAGTTTTTGGCAATAGTCGGCGAGTTTCAGAAAATACTCCGTGAGTATTTCCCAAAACTCACGGAGTATTTTTCCTAAAGTGGCGCTTTTTTCCGAAAAAGCACTGAGTTTTTTGGGAAAATCCCATGGATATTCGGGCAAAAATATGGGTGCGAACAACTCCTTTGATAGCGAAAAGAGCGAAGCCTGTTAAGCTCCGCTCTCTTCTCGGTCTGACATCTCGACCGCGCCGACAGTTCTCTATTAATAGAACTTGAAATAGCGGCGGGCGTTGTTGTACGAAATATCCTCAACCATGCGTGCCAATGTCTCGCGGTCGTCAGGCAGCAATCCCTTTTCCACATCGTTGCCCAACAGGTTGCAGAGAATGCGGCGGAAATACTCATGGCGCGGATAAGAGAGGAAAGAACGGCTGTCTGTCAGCATGCCAACGAAACGGCTGAGCAGGCCAAGCACCGAAAGTGCGTTCATCTGCTTAATCATGCCGTCCATCTGGTCGTTAAACCACCAGCCAGAGCCAAACTGAATCTTTCCGGGCTCGCCACCCTGGAAATTGCCCAGCATGGTGGCAATGACTTCGTTGGCGCACGGATTCAGGGTGTAGAGGATGGTGCGCGTGAGCTTGCCCTTCATGTTCAGCTTGTTGAGGAACTTCGACATGGCCTTGGCCGTGTTGAACTCTCCGATAGAGTCGAAGCCCGTGTCGGGGCCAAGCTGCTGATACATGGCAGTGTTGTTGTCGCGGATAGCACCGTAGTGGAACTGCTGTGTCCAGCCTGCATCAGCATCCATCTCGGCCATCATGGTCAGGAAGCAGTTCTTGTACTGGCGTACCTCATAGTCAGAAAGCTGCTGGCCACGCATGGCTTTCTCGAAGATAGTCTCAATCTGCGAATCGGTGTATTCCTCATCGTAGAACTCCTCGATGCCATGGTCAGAGAGCTTAGAGCCCTGCTCGGCAAAGAAATCGTGCCGCTTTTGAAGCGCATCAATCATGTCGGCAAACTTCACGATATTGACACCTGAAACGGCTGCCAACTGCTCAACATACTTGGCAAACTCCGGCTTCTCAATGTTCATGGCCTTGTCAGGTCTCCATGCCGGAATCATCATGGGGTCGTCGGCAGCCTTGTTGCGGGCATACTCGATGTGGCTGTGCAAATCGTCGACAGGGTCGTCGGTAGTGCAGACACACTCAACGTTATAGTGCTTCATCAGGCCACGGGCAGAGAACTCGGGCTGCTTCAGTTTCTCGTTGCACTCATCGAATATTTCGCGGGCGGTCTTTGGCGAGAGCAGTTTCTCAATGCCGAAGGCGGTCTTCAGCTCCAGGTGGGTCCAGTGGTAAAGCGGGTTACGGAAGGTGTATGGCACCGTCTCGGCCCACTTCTCGAACTTCTCCCAGTCACTGGTGTCCTTGCCCGTGCAGTATTTCTCGTCAACGCCGTTTGTACGCATGGCACGCCACTTGTAGTGGTCGCCGCCGAGCCACAGCTCGGTGATGCTCTTGAAACGGTGGTCGTTAGCCACCATCTCAGGTATCAGGTGACAGTGATAGTCGATAATCGGCATCTTTGCCGCATGATTGTGATACAAGTCCTGGGCCACTTCTGTCTCCAGCACAAAGTTCTTGTCGTTAAATGGTTTCATCAGTTTATAAGTTTTAAATTTAAAGTTCAATTGTTGCTGCAAAGATAGTGTTTTTACGATAGATTTAGCACCTTAGCGGCGTAAAAACTAACGTAAACGATGACGTATGAAGAGCCAAGCGCGGGTGTCGGCATCACGTCTCGTCATTTCTTCACCGGGTCTGTCGTCAGTCCGCACCCTAACTTCTTGAAGATTTTGCGGTCTACCTCGCTGAGCATGACCGTGGCGTGAACCTGACAGCCATCGAGCAGCGGCAGGGTGTCAAGGGCGCGCCGGCAGTTATCGTCAGTCTGGCTGAGTACGGCCAAGGCCACCAGCACCTCGTCAGTGTGCAGCCGGGGGTTGTTGCCATGGAGCATGGAGGTCTTCATGCGCTGAATGGGCACTATCATTTCCTGTGGAATCAGCTTCAGGCCGTGGTCAATGCCTGCCAGATGCTTCGTAGCATTGAGCAGCAATGCCGCAGAAGGGCCTAAGAGCGGCGTGGTGTCGGCGGTAATCAGCGTGCCGTCGTTCAGCTCAATGGCCGCCGAGGGCATGCCCGACCGCAGCTTGCGCTCATAGGCTGCCACGGTGCAGCGGCGGTAGGCGGTGGTCAGCTTCATCTGCTTCATCAGCAGCGAGAGCTTGTTGACCTCGTGGTCATTGTTTCGGCCGTCGGTCATGTTGCACAGGGCGGTGTAGTAACGCCGTATAATCTCCTGCCGGGAGGCTTCGCAGCAGACCTCATCGTCGCTGATGCAGAAGCCGGCCATGTTGACTCCCATGTCGGTGGGCGACTTGTATGGGCTTTCGCCATAGATGCCCTCGAAGATGGCATTCAGCACGGGGAAGATTTCAATGTCGCGGTTATAGTTCACGGTGGTCTTCCCGTAAGCCTCCAAATGGAAGTGGTCAATCATGTTGACATCGTTCAAGTCGGCAGTTGCCGCCTCGTAAGCCACGTTGATGGGGTGCTTCAGGGGAATGTTCCAGATGGGGAACGTCTCGAACTTGGCATACCCTGCCTTTACGCCACGGGCATTCTCGTTGTAGAGCTGGCTGAGGCAGACCGCCATCTTGCCACTGCCCGGGCCGGGAGCCGTTACCACCACCAAGGGGCGGGTTGTCTCTACATAGTCATTCTTGCCAAAGCCGTCGTCAGAGTCAATCAGCTCTACATTTGTCGGATAGCCCTCAATGAGATAGTGGTAATAGACCTTCACCTTGCCAAGCCGCTCGAGCCTTTCGCGGAAAGCCACGGCAGTGGCCTGACCATTGAAGTGGGTTATCACAACGCTGCTGACATAGAGCCCGCGGTCGGTGAATACATCGCGCAAGCGCAGCACATCTTTGTCGTAGGTGATTCCCAGGTCGCCACGCACCTTGTTGCGCTCAATATCCTCGGCGCTGATGACTATAACAATCTCGGCATCGTCTTTTAGCTGCATGAGCATCTTCAGCTTGCTGTCAGGGTGGAAGCCCGGCAGCACCCGGCTGGCATGGTAATCGTCATAGAGTTTGCCGCCAAACTCCAGATACAGCTTGTCGCCAAACTGGGCTATGCGCTCCTTGATGTGTTCAGACTGAATGCGCAGATATTTGTCGTTATCAAAACCTATTTTCATGTTGTTCGTTGTTTTTAGCAGTTACTGATTAGTGTTTATAGCCATGCTGCTCCTTCGCGCAGCACGAATGTGACTTTCGAGTTCTTCGGCAGGCGGGGCTTCTGCCACTGTCCGCCCAGAATCTGAATGACCGTCTGCGGCGCAGAAGCGGCTGTGGCTGCCTTTACGGCATCGTCTAACGAGAGGAAATCGCCACGCCCCTGAGTGTCTACCGTCATGTCGGCATCGGTGCGATACTTGCTGAGTACAGGAATCTCGCTGCAAAGCGCATCGGCCAGCAAGCGGGCCACAACGTGAGCCCCGTAGACATTGTAGTGGGTATTGTCCTGGCGGCCTTGCGGCACACTGGGTTCTTCGCCGGGCTTAAACCACATGTGCAACTTCTTGGAAGCCTCCGTGCCAAGCCCCTGCTCCAAATCGTGGGTAATCTGGTTGGCATCAACGAAATGAACGTTCATGCGGTTGGCCACATCGCGCGGTGCAACACGGTAGAGGCCGTGGGTGTCAATCAGGCTATCGCCCTCCACCATCTTGACCCCGTCTTGGAAGGTGGTGGTGCGCAGCTTCTCGTCGTCATCGTTTGCGGGCGCTTGCACAAAGAAGTTACGCCGCACTACGCAGTTCATTAGCACGGGAATGCCGCCCCGCTCGCGCGTCTCGCGCACAAACTTAGCCAAATTGTAGTCAAAGGTTGAGCCCGGGTCTGTATGCCGGTCTTTGGGGGCCTTCTCGTCGTTATGCCCGAACTGGATAATGACATAGTCGCCGGGCTTCATCTTCTGGAGAACGGCATCCCACCGCCCCTCGTTGATGAATGAGAGCGAAGAACGCCCGTTAACGGCATGGTTGTCAACGCGAATGTTGTCATCGAAGTAACACTGCAAGGCCATGCCCCACCCTCGCTCTTGCTTGCCGCCGGAAATGTCTTTGTTGGCGGCAGTCGAGTCGCCGATGATGAAGATGGTTGTCACCTTGTCGGGTTTTGCTGCAACCAAAGCGGTGAGTATCGCGCAGCAGAACGTGACTTTCAGCAATCTGCCCATCAAGGCCGTTGATTGTTTGAATCGTTTCATGTTTGAAGCCAATAGTTAAACAAAAACTTTAATGATTTCCCGCAAGCAACTCAACAAGTTCGTCAGTAGAAACCAGTCGCTGCTCGCCCGTAGTCATGTCTTTCAACGTGATTTTACCCTGAGCTATCTCATCGTCACCAGCCAGGGCAACAAACGGAATCTGCTTCTGGTTGGCATAAGACATCTGCTTTTTCATCTTAACGGAATCAGGGTAGATTTCAGCAGCAATGCCGTTGCTGCGCAGCGCACCCAGGATAGGCAGGCAGTAGGCTGCTTCCTTAGCGCCAAAGTTGATGAACAGCAGGCGGGTAGCATTGGTGGCATCCTTGGGATAGCCGTCAAGGGCATTCAGCACATCATAGATGCGGTCTACGCCGAAGGAGATGCCGACCCCAGAGAGCCCGGGCAATCCGAAGATGCCCGTCAGGTTGTCGTACCGGCCACCGCCAGTGATGGAGCCTATCTGCACGTCAAGGGCCTTCACCTCGAAGATGGCTCCCGTATAATAGTTCAAACCGCGTGCCAGTGTCAAATCCAACTGCAACTCATTGCGCAGTCCGAGTGTCTTGAGTGTATCTAAGATGAAACGTGTCTCTTCGACACCCTTCAGACCTGTTTCGCTGTCTTTCAGCACATCGGCAATGACTGCCAATTTCTCTTCGTTGCTCCCGGAGAGCGAGATGATGGGCTGCAGTTTCTCTATCTGCACCTCGGTCAGCCCATTGCTCCGCAGTTCCTCATTGACATTGTCAATGCCAATCTTGTCAAGTTTGTCTATGGCCACGGTAATGTCGACTATCTTGTCAGCAGCCCCAATGACCTCGGCTATGCCTGAGAGAATCTTGCGGTTGTTAATCTTAATCTGCACCCGTATGCCGAAACGCGTGAAGACCGTGTCGACAATCTGCATCAGCTCTACCTCATTGAGAAGCGAGTCTGAGCCAACCACATCGCCATCGAACTGATAGAACTCACGGTAGCGCCCCTTCTGCGGTCTGTCGGCACGCCACACTGGCTGAACTTGGTAACGCTTGAACGGCAGTTGAAGCTCTTCACGGTGCATGACCACATAGCGGGCAAACGGCACGGTCAAGTCATAGCGCAACCCTTTCTCGCAAAGTCTGGCGGCAAGGTGCAGGGAATTGCGCTCGGCAAGCTCCTCGTCAGAGACCTTTGAAAGAAACTCCCCAGAGTTCAGCACCTTGAACAGCAGCTTGTCGCCTTCCTCGCCATACTTACCCATCAGTGTCTGCAAGGTTTCCATGGCGGGTGTCTCTATCTGCTGGAAACCGTAAAGCTGATATACGCTACGAATAGTGTCGAAGATGTAGTTGCGCTTGGCCATCTCTATCGGGCCGAAGTCGCGTGTACCTTTTGGTATGCTTGGTTTCTGTGCCATTACTTACGAACAATAGTTTGCGCACGGTCCGGGCCAATGCTGATGATACAGATGGGGGTCTCAAGCTGCTCTTCAAGGAAGCTAATATAGTCCTTGAATGCCTGTGGGAACTGGCTTTCGCTGGTAAACTGTGTCATGTCAGTCTGCCAACCCGGCAGCTCACGGTAGACTGGCTCTATCCCTTCCTCGATATTGTAGGGGAAATAGTCAATCTCGGTGCCATGCTGCTTGTAAGCCACACATGCCTTGATGGTTGGGAACTGGTCAAGCACATCGCTCTTCATCATGATGAGCTTAGTGACCCCATTGACCATAATGCTGTACTTCAAGGCCACCAAGTCTATCCAGCCACAACGGCGCTCACGGCCAGTAACCGCCCCATATTCGTGGCCCAGGTCGCGAATCTGCTTTCCAGTCTCGTCAAACAGCTCTGTCGGGAACGGCCCCGCACCCACGCGCGTACAATAGGCTTTCATGATGCCATAGACCTCACCTATCTTATTAGGGCCAATGCCCAGGCCGGTGCATGCACCAGCACAAATCGTGTTTGAAGAGGTTACGAAGGGATAAGAGCCAAAGTCTACATCCAGCATGGTGCCCTGTGCCCCTTCGCACAGCACACTCTTTCCGCTTTTCAGTATGCCGTTTATCTCATGCTCAGAGTCAATGATGGGGAACTGGCGAAGATAGTCAACGCCTTCGAGCCATTTCTTCTCGACTTCAGTAATGTCGTATTCAAAATTGAGCGATTTCAGAATCTGCTCGTGCCGGGCTTTGGCGGCTGCATATTTCTCAGGGAAGTTGTCGAGAATATCGCCAACCCGCAGGCCGTTACGGCTCACCTTGTCTGTGTATGTCGGGCCGATACCCTTTCCTGTTGTGCCAACCTTGTGCTTTCCCTTCTGCGCCTCGTAAGCCGCATCGAGTACGCGGTGAGTTGGCATAATCAAGTGTGCCTTCTTTGAAATATGCAGGCGCGAGCGCAGTTCGTGCCCACTGGCTTCAAGCGCCTTGGCCTCATCCATAAACAAATCGGGCGCCAGCACTACGCCGTTGCCGATAATATTCACTTTGCCACCCTGAAAGATGCCAGACGGAATAGACCTCAGCACATATTTCTGACCCTCAAACTCTAAGGTATGACCAGCATTTGGCCCCCCTTGAAAGCGAGCTATCACATCATACTTCGGGGTTAATACGTCAACAACCTTTCCTTTTCCTTCATCGCCCCACTGCAAACCCAGCAGAACATCTACTTTTCCCTGATTCATTTTTTTATATCTGTTTTTACCTTCTTTGTTCCTTCTGATTTCTGTTTTCGAGTGATTTTTGCCTGACAAACGGAGCATATCCCGTATATGTAGAGCGTAAAGCCGTCTTTGCGGAAACGCTTCAGGTGCATCTGGTCAATAGCCGCATTGATTTCCGGCGACTTAATCTCAGTTACCTTGCCGCAAACAGTGCATATCTGATGACAATGGCTATTGTTGTCATAGCATGCTTCGTATTTCGTTGTTCCCTGAAAATGATGGCGGACAACCAGCCGCAGTTCCATGAAAAGATTTAGCGTGTTATACAACGTAGCCCTGCTCACGGGGAACTTATGCTCAGTAGCCAACTTCTCTCCCAGTTCGTCAAGCGAGAAATGCCCTCTCATGCTGTAAACGGCAGACAATATCGCATAACGCTCTGGCGTTTTGCGATGGTTGTTCATCTCCAGATAGCTGTCCAAAATACGCTCAACAGCGACTTTTACCCTATCTTTCATTTGTCATAGCTTCATAAACCGCACAAAGGTACGACAAATTATTCAGATAATGCCCGTCTTAAATTATAAAAAGTCTAAATTAATGCGTTTTATTGCGCTTTTTGCCATTCTTTCATACACCAAGCCCAGCTCGGCAAAACGTATCAGACTGTTTTTGGCTGCTTTTTTCACACTGAGGCTTCCGCCTTCCAGGGCTGCTAATGCCTGGTCGATATATTCGTTGATGCCCCGCTCGTTAGGTTCCTGCCCGCTCATAAACAGTCTGGCTATAACGTGAAAGCCGCAAAGCTGGCATATATCCCGGTCGCTTGCCATCCACAGATATGCCTTTTCCGCCGCATAGGGAAGATGCTGGTAAAGATTCATGGAAGCCTGCTCCGCCAACTCCACCGAAGTGGTCTGTTCCATCCAGATGTCTATCACCTCTGGCAACACCTCGTTGGCAGGCATGACCATTGTAGCCAATATCTTGCACTCACGAATGTCTTCTTTCCATAGGGCAATGGCCAGTTCGTAGTTCTTACCAATCTCGTCTGCCATCTCACGCAGGCGAGGCAGGGTTGCGCCCCAGTTCAAATGATACTCCAACCCCTTGTCGCGCATGGACTTGGCCACCGCTCCATCCATCATCAGCCTGAACGACTGCTTTATCTGCTGAAGCAACTGCTTGTTCTCCTCGGTCATATCAGTGTGGCATATTCTGAGCTATATCGCAGCATCTGGTGGGCATAGCTCTCAGAGTAGTTAAGTTGAATGTCAGTAATATGGCCTTCGGCATCAAGCACTGGCAGCATCTGCGGATTGATGAAACCCTTGTAAGGCGCCAAGTTCAGGCGCTGATAACGTTCAAGTATCTCGTGATGAATCGCCGGGTCTACTTGAACGGCGTAACGCTCAACCAACTGGCGCGCCGCCTCATAGTCTCCTTCGCTCTTGATGCGCTGAATTTCGGCCAGCAATTTGGCAAACAGGCTGCGCAGCTGAACATAGTCGGTAATCTGCAAGTAGGTCTTGCCATCACGTTTGACCAGCCTGACCACCTCACTGTTCTCAAAGCACCAGCGGGCAATGAGTGCCCGGTTGCGCATGTGCGCCTCTTCAATCGAAGCCCCCGGTGCAATGCGTATGAGCTGTGTCAGCAGCCCATTCATTATATAAGTATAATAATGCGACTTATAGGCTTCTGCATCAGGCAGCAATCCTAATTCCGTCAACTTCGGGTCTGCCATATAGTACAGCCCGAACAAATCTGCGCGAGCTTCCTCTATGGTGTTGCCATAGGCTTTAAGGGCATCAGGGTCGACACCGGGGAGCAGCTGCCCGCTGCCATGCCCTAAGCACTCGTGCAGGTCGGTGTGCAGGTTATCGCAAGTGTCGCCGTAGCGGTCAATCAGTTCCAAGGTAGCCTTGTCTATAACGAACTCTTCCTTGAAGCCATTTCCGCTGGAAGCCTTGTTGTAGGCATCAGTGATGTTGGAAATAGTGATGCTTTTCGAGCCGTAGTTTGCCCGAATCCAGTCTGCGTTTGGCAGATTGATGCCGATGGCCGTTGAGGGATATTCCTCACCACCCAGCATGGCGGCGCAGATGACGCGGGCAGAGACACCCTTCACCACCGGCTTGCGAAACCTTGGGTCGATAGGCGAATGGTCTTCAAACCACTGGGCATTGCGCGCAATCAGTTCTGTGCGGTGAGTGGCCTCTTCATCAACATATTCAACCAGCCCTTCCCATGTTCCCTTTAATCCTAACGGGTCGCCATAGACCTCAATGAAACCATTGATAAAGTCAATACGGCCATCATGGCACTGAAGCCACTGTATGGAGTATTCATCAAACAGCCGCAAGTCGCCTGTCTCGTAATAGGCTATCAGTTTCATGATAACAGCGCGCTGCTGCTCACTCTCAGCCACACCGGCGGCCTTGTTCAGCCAATACACAATATGGCGAATGGCGTTGGCATAGCGCCCATGAGCCGACCAGACTTCCTCGCGGAGAACGCCGCCACTGCCGACAAGCGTAGAGTTCAGACCATAGGAAGGCGGCTCCTGGCCGCCGTTCTCTGCCTTCAGCCTTGCATAGAACTCCTCCGCCTGCTTTTGGGTAACACCTTCATAGAAGTTACAGGCCGATGTCTTTATCAGGTCTTCACCGTCTGCCTTGTTGACACGCTTTGGCAGCACTGTGGCATCAAAAATAACAGGAAACAGCTCATCGCAGAACTCATCGACCGTCTGCCCCCCGGCCAATGGCAGCCTGCGCGCCTCAACCGCATGAAGCTGCTGCCGCAGATAGTCGGCCGTAAATTCGGGCGTGAATTTCTCGCAACCATAATGATGGTAAATACCATTGGAAAACCAGATGCGCTTCAAATAGACTTCGAGCGCACGGAACTGGTCAGTATCGTGGTTTACGTTCAGGTCTGTATAAACGACTTCCAGGGCCTTGCGTATGCGCAGGTTGTACTTCCCATATTGGTCGAAAGTGATGTCACGACCATATAGGGTGGCCTTGGAAAGATAATAGACAAGCTGTTTCTGGGATAGTGACAGGTCTTCAAAACCAGTCAGGCGGTATCGCAGCAACTGTAAGTCCGCAAACCGCTCGTCTATATGATTAAACACCATATCTGCCTGCAACCTGTTATTTCTTTGCCTTCTGCGAGGGATACTGGGCAAGATGACGCAGACGGTACTCGCGCGGTGTCATGTTCATGATTTTGTAGAACGAGGCATAGAAGGACTGGCGGTTGGAGAAACCGACCATATCGCTCACCTCTTCCATACGCAAATCCTGGTAGCGCTTGTCAACAAGGATAGACATTGCCTCTTCTATCCTGTACTTATTGACAAAAGAAGCATAATTGGCATGGAAACGAACATTCACAACGGCAGAAATATAACGTGTATTGGTGCCGAGGTCATCTGCAAGCCGTTTGGCAGAGTAGCTCTTGTCCTTGTACTTCTTTTGCATGACGATGATATCCAGGATTTTCTCCTTCATTTCATCCATCAACTTTGGACTAACAAGACTCCGATAGACGGCTTCCTTTTGCTTCTTCTCCGTGATATTATACTTCACCATAAAATTTAATGAATAAAGGTTTATGTTGCAAAAATACAAAATAATTTCCAAGAACACAATTTTTTTATACATTTTTAATGAATAAAAATAACTTTATGGGATTTTTGTGCAGGCGAATAACTTCAAAAAACATGTATAGTTAAATAAAAAACTGTAAAAATATGGCAAAATAGAGGCAAAAAAACGTAAAAACACACCCAAAAACAGCCCTTCTTCAACATTTTTTTGTAACTTTGCAACATAAACAACAGTAAAGATGGCAAGGAAAATATTGTTTATCAATCAAGAAATTACCCCGTATGTGCCAGAGACACCCATGTCACTCATGGGCAAGGCGCTTCCACAGGCTATGCAAGAGAAAGGTTACGAAATCCGCACTTTCATGCCGAAATGGGGAAACATCAACGAGCGCCGGGGGCAGCTGCATGAAGTGATAAGGCTTTCAGGCATGAACTTGATTATAAACGACACCGACCACCCACTCATCATCAAAGTTGCTTCCATTCAGCAGGCAAGAGTGCAAGTCTACTTCATAGACAACGATGACTATTTCTCAAGGCGGCAGATGGAAAAAGACGAATTAGGCAATGACTATCCCGACAACGGTGAGCGCGCCATATTCTTTGCGCGGGGCGTTCTGGAGACGGTGAAGAAGCTGCGCTGGGTGCCTGACATCATTCACTGCCAAGGCTGGATGGCCGCTGTTGTGCCACTTTACGTGAAGACCGCGTACCACGATGAGCCGTCATTTGCCAATACCAAGGTCGTTACCTCTCTCTTCACAAAGACCCTGAGCAACGACCTGGGAACCAATTTCAAGAAATGCGTTGAGTTTCGCGATGCCAAGGCCGACCTGCTGGTGCCCTATTGCGACAATTTCAACTTCGAGGAACTGGGCAAGTTGGCAATAGACTATAGTGACGGAGTCATACAGGCAGATGCTGAAGTCAACGAGGGGCTGCTGGACTATGCAAAGCAGAAAGGGCTGCCCGTTTGTGGCTACGAACAGGATTTCGCCGATGGCTACGAGGCTTTTTACAATCAGATTTTGCCCTGAACAGGTAAGAAACAAGACACTAAGAAAATTACATGAAACTTAAAATTCTGGCAGGAACGGCAATCACTGCGATTCTTTTGTCATGCGAGCAAGAATCACTGAACATAGGCAACTCGCTGACCAATGTTTCCGACATACTTGAAATGACCGAAACCAATTACGAAGTGCAGACGCGGACTATTGTGGCTGACTCTGTGCTTTCCCGATGCCCAACGTGCTATTTCGGGAAAATCAAGGACCCGGAGACAGGCACCTACGTTACTACGGACTTCATGACCCAGTTCCACTTGCTGGAAGGCTTCACACTGGTAGACCAGGACAGCATTGTCAGCCGCATCGACGGCGAAATAGTGGCCGATTCCTGCGAGATAACACTGTACATGCAAGACCTGGCGCTGCCGCAAGACACGCTGACAGCCATGAAGATGCGCCTGCGGGAACTGAGCGTGCCTGCCAGCGAGGACAACATCTACTACTCGAACTTCGACCCTTCGCAGATGGGGCTGATTCGCAACGGCGGACTGCAGCAGAGCAAGATGTTCACCTATTCCGACCTGACCGTCAGCGACAGCCTACGCAACACGACCGGCTATTACAACAATATCAGAATACTCCTCAACAAGCCCTACACCGACAAGCAGGGTAAGACCTACAACAACTACGGCACCTACGTGCTGCGGCAGTACTACGCGCACCCGGAGTATTTCAGCGACTCCTATCAGTTCATTCAGAACGTCTGCCCGGGCTTCTTCTTTGAGATAACAGACGGCCAGGGATTCCACTCTGACATCCCGGAAATATCGCTGCGTGTCAACTACACCATGACTTCCAGCGACAGCATCTTCAAGAACACGGTTACCCTGGCTGGAACAAAGGAGGTGTTGCAGACACTCCGAATCACCAACGACAAGGAAAGGCTTCAGGAACTGGCAAACGACCAGTCTTGCACTTACATCAAGTCGCCGGCCGGATTGTTCACCGAGGTGACACTGCCCGTAGACGAAATCATCTCCGGCCACGACAACGACTCGCTGCTCGCCGCCAAGATTTCGTTCCAGCGGCTCAACAACGAGCAGCTCTCCAAGCAGTCACTCAGTGCGCCGACCACCCTGCTGATGGTAAGCAAGGACAGCCTGTACTACTTCTTCGAGAATCGCAGGCTGACCGACGGCAAGATGGCATTCTCCACCACATTGTCGAGTGGCGACAACACCTACACCTTCAACAACATATCGACCATGATTTCAAACATGGCAAGTGTCAAGCGCGAAGGTCTGAAGAGCGACCCCAATTGGGAGGCTAACCACCCGGACTGGAACAAGGTGGTACTGGTGCCTGTTCAGGTGGTGCAGGTCAACACTTCCTCTGGGTCATACTACGGCGGCTCCGGCTCGACCACGACCAACATCGACCACGACATGTCTATCAGCAGCACCAGGCTGGTGGGTGGCGGCAACAATCCAAACGACCCGGTCAAGATTTATGTGGTTTACAGCAAATTCCGCAACAACTGATGGCAGACGGTTATCTGGAAAAACACCAACAAGACTACGAGGCGCGCAAAGAGGCTTACCTCAGAAAGAAGCGCCATCTGCCGAAATACAGAGGCAAAGCGCCTCAGAGACCAGAGGATGAGGCACTATAGATAAGAGAGCGGGGGGAAGGCCGTTGGCCTTCCCCCCGCTTCTTGCGCCACAAACCAGTCCGCCTTTGGCGTCAGTCCGAAACGCCTACTAACAAAACAGGCTCAAACAGGCAATATTCCTCAAAAAACTCATGGAGTTTTGCCCAAAACTCACGGAGTAATTTTCAAAACTCACGGAGTATTGACAGAAACTCGCCGACTATTGCAAAATACTCCATGAATTTTGGAAATAACCAACAATTTCGGGCAAAACATGTGGCATAACTCCTATATCCAAATTGTTTTCGCGCGCGCATGCGCGTACGCGTATATTATAG
>JAFLSH010000043.1 GCA_022511055.1 Prevotella sp.
TATTGTGTTTGTGGCCACAAAGTTACACATTTTTTCCTAAAAAAGCGGCCTCCGCAGCCAGTTTTTTCGGGAAATACGCCATGAGTGCCAAGAAACACGCCGCAAGTCGCGGCAAATACTCCGCAAGTCGCAGCAAATAGTCTGTGAGTTTCAGCAAACACTCCGTAAGTTTCCGGGAAGCGGAACATCCGGGCGGGGTCAGCTCAGGTGTTGGGGCACTCCCAAGTTCTTCACGCTGTTCTCAAAGTCCTCGCGGTTGTTTTTCGCGCCGTTCTTGATGCGGGCGCGATAGTTGTAGATGGTGTTCACGCTGTAATGCAGAAACTCAGCTATCTTCGAAGAGTCCTCAATGCCCAACCGAATCAAGGCGAAGATGCGAAGGTCGGTCGTCAGGCGGTTTTCCGTCTTCAGATGTATCTGTGCCTCAGGCAGAAGCAGGGCATTGAAATCGTCAATGAAATTCGGGAAAAGATGCAGAAACACCGAGTCGAAGTTCTCGTAAAGCTCTTCAAGCTCCTTTTCCTTCAGCTCTGTGGACTTCGTGATGCGGAACAGCTCCTCCAAGTCCTTGTTTTTCATCTTCTTGTTGACCATCTTGCGATAGTCGTCAAGTTTGTTGATGTACTGGGAGCAGAGGCTCATGAAGCGCCCGATATACTCTTCCTTCACGCGGTTGCTCTCTGAGAGCTGGTCGTTGAGCGCAGAGAGCCGGGCGTTAAGCATGGATAGCTCGCCCGTCTTGGTGGCCAACTGGGCATTGGCCTCCACCAGCTTCGCATTGGAACACTCAATGGCCTGGCGGGCGGTGGTCAGCTGCTTGTTGCGGCGGCGCAGAAAGAACAGCACGCCGAGCAGCAAGAAGGCAAGGGTGCTGACCACGGCAATAGAGCCTATCAGCACACTGGTGTTGCGAGACAGCTGTGTCTTGTAGTTGCTGTCAATCACGTTGAGAATCGGGGCTATCTGCCACACGCGCATGGTGGTGTTGAAATGCCGGCTGCACTCCCATGTAAACCGAATGTACTTGTAGGAACGGTCGTAGTCGCCCGCCTCGTTGAGCGCCTCGGCCAACGCGGAGAGTGATGCCTGGTCCATGACTGCGTTGCGAACATCGCTGAGCGCTGACTTGGCAAGCCAGTAGTTGGCCTCATCCCGCTGCATCTGGGAGTTGCAAATCAGCCAGCGGTAGTAGCAGGCTATGGCATAGTTACGGCTGTCGGTCGGCACTACCTTCATCCACTTGTCGCTGATTTCTATGGCTTCCTTCCATTGCTTCTGCCCCACCAACTGGCTGATGCGCCGCATCATGTAGTCCTGGCTGTCATGACTGATAACGGCATAGAGGGAGTCGCAGTAAAGCCGTTCCTTCTGGAAAAACGACTCTCGCATGGAAGGTATCTGGGTGTAGTACCCCAACTCGCCATAAACGTGCATCTGCGCCATGTAATAGTTGACAATGCCGGTAGAGTCGAGCTGATGCTTGTCTATGCTGGCCAAGAAGAACAGGGCTTCGTTGTAAAGTCCTACGGTGGAACACTGGAAAGCCTTCAGCGCACGGCAGTTGGCCATAATGTCAGGCCGGCGAAGATGCCGGGCATGCTCCTCGGCACGGTCAAGATAGGCAATGGCCGAGTCGTTAAGGAACGAGCGGTATTTGCCGTACAGCGAGCAGGCCAGCTGGCACTTCCGCTCATGGTCGGTCGTCTGCTCATACTCCTTGCGCAAGCCTGCAATCTCCCGCTCGTAGTCCGCCACGTATTCCGGCGAATGGTCTATCGCTTCGTCTACCTGCCGGTAGAGGTCCTGCAAGTCCGTTCCCTGGGCCTGGGCAAGCAATGAGGAGAGAAATATGGCAATAAACAGTGACAGTCTAATCATGGTAAGTCCGTTTTATGCGGACAAAGGTACAAAAAGTTGACGAAAACAAAGCATTTCATCCAACTTTTTTTACCTAAGGCTGGCGCGCCCGCTGTCAGGAAAGGGGCGCATGCTCACGCACACGCCCCCTCTGGAACAACTACTAATCGTTGACTGATTGCCTTTGCAGGGCAATCCCTAACTATTATTCAAACGTGAATGAGACCTTGCCGATGATTTTGTCGGAAGCCGTTCCCACAAGAGCCTCAAACTCACCGGGCTCTGCCACCCATCCGGCCGTCGCCTCGTCATAGAAACTCAGGGCATCCTCGCCGATGGTCAGTGTTACGTCGCGGCTCTCTCCCGGGCTGAGGCTCACCTTTTGGAATGCCTTCAGCTCCTTGACAGGCCGGTCTACGCTCGACTTCTTGTCGTGAACATACAGCTGCACGGTTTCCGCACCAGCCACCGCGCCGGTATTGGTTACGCTGACCGTGAACGAAATCTGCTCGCCAGCGGTCATCCGTTTCTTGTCGGCACTCACCTTGCCGAGCTTGAACGTGGTGTAGCTCAGGCCGTGCCCGAAGGCAAAGGCCGGCTTAATAGACTGCTTGTCGGTCCAGCGGTAGCCTACGTAGATGCCTTCCTTGTATTCCTCGTCAATGATTTTGTGGTCATCGCGCCAGGTGCCGGGATAGGTGTTGAGAGCATGGGCGGCGCAGTCTTCCAGACGCTGATACCACGTGAAGGGCAGCTTGCCCGAAGGGCTTACGTCGCCGGCCAGCACGGAAGCGAGCGCCTCGCCAGCCTCAGAGCCGATAAACCAGCCCTGCACAATGGCAGGCACGTTCTTCGCCCACGGCATGGCCACGGCGTTGCCGGAGATGTTCACGTAGACAAGGTTTTTGTTCGCTTTCGCAAGTTCCTCAATGAGCCGGTCCTGTCCGTAAGGCAGGCCGTACTCCCGCCGGTCGTGTCCTTCGCTGTCCTGATAGTCGCTCTTGTTCAGTCCGCCGAACACAATGACATAGTCTGCCGCCCTGGCTTTCTCAACGGCCTCGGCAAGCAGCGCCTCGGCCGAGCGGCTCTCGGCAATGCTCCTGCCTACGGTCACGCCATTGTAGCTCTGCACGGTGTCGCCCACATATCCGCGGGCGTAGTCTATCTCCGCATCCCTGAAGCGGGCGGTCACGCCGTCGAGCGGCAGAATCTCCTTCTGCGCCTTCAGCGAAGAAGAGCCGCCGCCTACGGTCATCATCTTGATGGCATTCTCGCCAACCACCAGAATGCGCTTCGCATCTCTGATTGGCAGCACCCCACGGTCGTTCTTCAAGAGTACGATTCCCTCCTGTGCAATCTTCAGGGCGGCATCGTAGTGGCTCTCGGAGCAGAGGAAGCCGTAGGGGCGGTGGCGGTTCATCGTCGTACGGTAGAACAGCCGCAAGACCCGGCGCACTTTGTCGTCAAGTTCCTTGGTGGTGTACTTACCCTCGGCTATCAGCTTTTTGTAGGGCAGCGCCAAGTAGTAGCTATCGTAGGCATTGCTGGCACCCATAGCCAGCCCGTCTGTCCATGAGCCGAACTCCATGTCAAGTCCGTTGACAATGGCTTCCTCCGTGTTGTGGCAGCCACCCCAGTCGCTCACCACCACGCCGTCATAGCCCCAGTCGCCTTTCAGTATCTGGTTGAGCAAGATGTTATTATGGCAGTTGTGTTGGTTTTTGTACAAGTTATATGCGCCCATGAGCCCCCATGTGCCACCCTCGGTCACAGCTGCCTTGAAGGCCGGCAGATAGATTTCATGGAGTGCGCGGTCGCTGACAATGACATTGACATTGTGGCGATACTCCTCGTCGTTGTTCAGCGCATAGTGCTTCACGCAGGCTGCCACGCCCTTCGACTGCAATCCCTGAATGTAGGGAACAACCATCCGCGAAATCAGGAACGGGTCTTCGCCCATGTACTCGAAGTTGCGGCCGGCAAGTGGGGTGCGGTTGAGGTTGACACCAGGCCCAAGAATCATGCCCTTGCCACGGTAGAGTGCCTCCTCGCCCAAGTTCTGCCCGTAGAGCTTCGCCAGGTCGGGATTCCACGTGGCGGCCAGGCAGGTCAGCGCGGGAAACGCCACACACGAGTCATTGGTCTGTCCGGCCTGCTCCCATTCATCCCACAGCACGTCGGGGCGCACGCCGTGGGGGCCGTCGTCAGTCCAGAAGTCAGGGAAGCCCAACCGCTTTACGCCCGGCGAGCTGAACTTACTCTGCGCGTGGATAACCGCAATCTTCTCATCGAGGGTCATGCGGCTCAGTGCATCCTCGATTCGCTCCTCGACCGGCTTCGTCTCGTCGAGGTAGATGGGCTGCTGCGCCCACGCTGCCGCCGCAAGCAGCGGCAAGGCAGCTGTCAGAAGTATTCTAACTATTCTCATGTTGCTTTCATTCATTTCTGAAACACCCGTATGTAGTCCACTTTCATCGTCACAGGAAGGGCACTTTCATCGACACCGTTCATGCCGCCCCAGTCGCCACCCCATGCCAGGTTGAATATCACGTAGAACGGGTCGTCATAGGGCCAGTCATCCCGCCCAAGTCCGCGGTTGTCATACGACAGCTGCACCTTGCCGTCTACATAGGTGGTGATGTTCTCGTGAGTCCAGGTGATGGCATAGACATGGAAATCTTCCTCAGCGCCTTCGCACTTCATCTCGTGCGTCACCTGCGTATTGTTGGAGTGAACATGGGAGTTGGCATGCAGGCTGGAAGAGACATAGTTGGGATTCACTCCCACTTCCTCCATAATGTCAATCTCTCCATCGGCCGGCCATGAACGGAAGTTCACGGGCATCATCCAGAAGGCGGGCCAAGTGCCCTTGCCCTTCGGGAGCATGATACGCGCCTCTATGTATCCGTATGTCCAGCCCTCCTTGACCTTGGCATAGACACGGCCGGAATAGACTTTGCCGTCGCTGCCCTTGAAGCAGTTGATGTTCAGCTTGCCGTCAACCAGTTCGGTCACACGCCGGCCGTCGGCCACCCCGTTCCGATAGTTCTGCAGCTCGTTGTTCACCCAGCCGCTGTTCTGCACCTCGTGTGTCCAGTCAGCACCCAGCGTTCCGTCTTGCGAGAACTCGTCGTGCCAAACCAGCTTGTAGCCCTCAGGGGCGGTGATTTCCGTGGCTTCGCCTGACTCCTGTTTCACGGTAACCTCGGCTGTCTCGCCGGTTTCCGTGGTAACCTTCACCGTTCCTGTCCGATAGGTCAGACCCGTGTTGGGCGCTGTCTCTATCTTCAGGGTTTCGCCGTTTCCGCCTGCCGCTCTCTCAACCTTCAGCCAGCCGGCATCCGTCGAGGCAGTCCATGGTGCTGAGGCGATGACTTCTACCGTCAACGTCTCGCCCCTGCTCAAAGAATAGACCTGAGCTGCCAGCACTTGCAGGGCAACGCCCTGAGAGACATCGAAAGTCTTGCGGGCCGTACCCGACATAACGGTGACAGTGCCTGTGCGGTCTTTGCCTGTGTTGTTTGCCTCTACGCTGACAGTCACAGTACCTTTTGATGAGGCAGTAGACGCTGTCGTAACGGCAATCCAGTCCACATTGCTGTAGGCTCCCCACTCCTGGTTGCCCTCAACGCTGATACCAACCGCAGCCGTACCACCCGCAGCGGGAATGCTGACTGAGGCAGGGGTGATGGTAATGCTGACAGACGTGGCAGGGTCGTCGTCGCCGCTGCTGCTACTGCAAGCCAACAAAGAGAACAACGGAAGAAGGAGTGCCCAAAGATAACTCCCGGGCTTTGCTATTTTTCTCATGATTGATAATTTTTGTTAGTCTGTCTTATGTTTCAACAGCTCCGCCCGTATTCAGGCGGGCGGAGCTGATGATATCAAAGGCATCAGTTGCCAGCTTTCTCAAGGATAATGTCGCTGATAACCACATGAGAGCCGGCAGGCGAGCCGCCAAAGTCGAAGAACAAGTTCAGCCCTGCGGCATCTCCGCCAAGAGCCACTCCCTTCAGCGTGTAGACATACGGCTCATCGGCCAGTACATCGTGGCGGTCGGCGCAGAAGAAGTTATTGTCGTCATTCGCATCGGTCAGCTTGATAGTCACGCCCGGGCAGTCGTTGTCTGCCAAGATGGTGCAGGAGAAGTTGTAGGCTTCTCCGGCCTTTGCCGGAATCGTGGTGTCGATATGGAACTGGCCTTGCCACTGCGAGCCGCCCATGCCGTCGGGAAGTGTCAGTGACCACTTCTTGCCGTCGTGTGCCCAGTCAGCATCGGCAATCTGCCCCCAGTCATTGTTGGCAAACCACTGGCCTACCGAGATGAACGAAGAGCCGTCGTCAACAGACTTCCAGAGATTGGCCTCGTCGTCATAGGAAAGCACAACGGCCTCCTCAAAGTAAATCTTGCTGATGGTAATATGCGTGCCTGCCGGAGCGCCACCGAAGTCAAAGAACAGGGAGAGCGCGGGCGAGTCGGCATCCTTGGAAAGCGTGGCAGCCTCCAGCTTGTAGATGAACTCCTCATCGGCCGTCACGTCATGGCGGTCGGCGCAGAAGTAGTTGCCATCGTCTGCCGTGTCGGTCAGCTTGATGGTCACGCCTGCAATGTCGTTGTCTGCCTCAACGGCCACATAGAAGTTGTACTTCTTGCCGGCAACGGCCTGCAACGTGGTGTTGATGGGGAACTGACCCTGCCACTGCGAGCCGCCCATGCCCTCGGGAATAGTGAGCTGCCATACGCCGTTGGCATGAGACCATTCGGGGTCGCCAATCTGCTCCCAGCCGTCGTTGGCAAACCACGGTGTCACGCTGACAAATGCAGAGCCATCCTCAACGGCTTTCCACAGGTTGGTTGCCGCATCGGGATTCCAGTCAAACACAGGCGCATCGCCGCCAGGCTCTACAGGCGGCAGTTTGGTGCCGTCGTCGCAAGCGTGTTCCTTCAGCACGATATTGCTGATTTCCACCGTGGTGTTCTCCTGGCAGCCACCGAAGTCAAGCACGAGCTTGACCTGCGGAATATCCACGCCTGCCAGTTCACTCCTCCAGAAGACATACTCCTCGCCAGCCTTCAGGTCTACGCGCTCTGCAAAGAAGTACACGTCATCGTTGTCTTCCTGAGTCAGCTTCACGGTAGCGCCCTTCAAATCCTTGTCGGCAGTGAGCAGAACAGAGAAGTCGTAGGTGGTCGAAGCGTTGGTAGTCATATCCGTATGGAACACCATCTGGGTCTGCCACTGGTCGGCATTGGCCGTAGGCAGATTGATAATCCAGTTGTTATTACCTTCCGTCAGTGCGGGGTCTGGCAGCTGCGACCAGTTGGCATCAGCATACCAGAACGTGATGCTGCTCTGTGCGTTCTTGAACATGTTGCAGTCGCTGTTCGGGTCGAATCCCGCAAACACAGTCTCGCCTTCCTCGCTGGTAAAGATGAAGCGCCAGGCAATAGAGCGGTCGGGAGCATCATAGACAAGCACCAACTTGCGGGCTGTCAGCTCCTCTACACGGAACAGCGGGTTCTCATACTGGGCATCAGAGCTGATGTAGGGGAACACGGTGTTTGCAGCCAGTCTGATGAAAGTCTGCTTGCTCACGTTGCCGTCGGCATCCTCCCAGTCAAGCACCTCGAAGGCCCATGCTGCGCTCTGCGCACCAATAGCCACATCGAAGTCCACATCGCTTGGCCCCCATTTCGTAGTACCTGTGTTCACATAGGTCATGCCGTCGGCTCCCGGGTCGTAGCTGTAAGTTCCGCCCTTGGTGTTGTCGGCCGTGAAGGTAATGCGGTCGTCATACAGACCGAAGTCCTTCTTCTCATCGGGAGCGGCAGCCCACCATCCGGCACCGTCAGTTCCGGCAGGGCCGCAGGCCAGATGGGCGGCCTCCTTGTTGGCAAAGCGCCACTCCTTGCCCGTAATGCGGTTGAACTGGGGCGTGTAGTCCACCTTCGTCTCGTTGAAGGTGAAGTTCTTGACTATGCTGCCCTGGCTGAAGCCGTTGCGGTTGCCGAGCTTCAGCTCTATAGAGTATGTTCCGGCCTCCGGGTTTTGGTAGCCAACGGAGTTGAGCGTGGAATAGGAAGTTCCGTTGATAATCCAGACTGGGTAGACACCCTGGGTCTCAGGGAACGTGGCTGTCATCTGGTTGGTCTCCTGGTCAACGGTCATGGTGAAGTCCGTTCCAGAAATCACGGGAAGTCCGTTGGGGTCTGCCCCCTCAAAAGACTCTGGCGAGCAAGCCGTCAGCGTCAGGCCGGCGAGCAGCATGCCCATTGTATATTTTAATAGATTCTTCATAATCTTCAAATTGTTTAGTTCGACTTACAGGTTTTAATACGCGTTCTGCTTCAGTGTCGGGTCTGCATCAAGCTCCGACTGGGCAAGAGGAATGTGCTTCTTGCTCGGAGTCCACGAGTTGGTACGATAGCCGTAGCTGTCGGGAACAAGCACGGTGGCTGCCTTCCCTGAGCGCACAAGGTCGAAATAGCGCTTGCCTTCGCCGCAGAACTCCAGATGGCGTTCCTCAATGATATCGTCAACACTGACATTTGCCAGAGAGGCCAGACCGGCACGGTTGCGGACTTCGTTCACATAGCCCGTTGCCTCAGAGCCGTTGCCACCCGTCTGCAACAACAGCTCGGCTGCGTTGAGCAATGTCTCCGCATAGCGGTAGATGCGCTTGTTATTGTTGTAGTTCAGGTTCTTTGAAGTGGGGCAGTCCTTGTTGTTGTCTGAGAAGGGGCGGTACTTGGCCAGCCAGAGGTGGGTGTCCTGGTAGCGCTCCTGATACTCATATCCACGAACATCCCACACCGTAGCATCGCGGCGCACGTCGCCCTCGGCATACATGTTGTAGGTTTCCAGGCGACAGGGCAGAAAGCCCCAGCCGTCTTCACCGCCGTTCCAGCCATCGCCGCCCGGCCAGCTGTTAGGCGAAATCAGCGTGGGAAGCACACTGCCGCCGGCAGCCATCGGCGTACCCCAGTCGCGCTGTGCCTGGTCGTCGTTGTAGTTAATCTCGAAGATAGACTCTGAACACCACTCGCCGCTCTCTTCCCAGAGATTCGCAAAGTTCGGATTCAGGGAGTAGTCAGACGAGGCAATAATCTGCTTCATATAGTCGAGTGCCTTCGGATAGCGCCCTTTGTCGTTCTGGTACATCACCATTTCTGCATAGAGCATGTAGGCGAATGCCTGAGACACGCGCCCTGCCTCTGAAGCCGGCCAGCGCAACGGCAGCACGCCGGACTCGATAATCTCTTCCAGCTCAGGCAGCAGCTGGTCGTAAATCTCGTCGGCCGTCAGCTGTGGGGCGGTATAGGGCAATGCGAGGTTTTCCAGATAGAAAGGAACATTGCCGTAGTAGTGCCACAGAATGTTGTAGTAGTACACGCGAAGCAGGCGGGCCTGCATCTCCATAGACCGGGTGAAGCTCTCGCTGGCACCGCCCCATGAGGCGTACTTGATGGCATCATTGCAACGCTTAATGCCAGAGTAGAAGTCGCCCCAGAGCGTGCTGAGGGTGTTGTTGCCGTCGGCCTCGAAATTAAACAGACGGTGCCAGTGCTGGTTGTCGGTAATGCTGGAGCCGCCGACCCAGAAGTCGTCGCCCATGATTTCCGCGTCAACGGTCAGGTCGTTGTACGCCGTTCCGTCCCAGTCAGGCCAGTGCAGCGGAGCATAAGCCGCCGTGAGCGCTTCGTTCAGGGTGGTCTCGTTGGTGTAGTACTCCTCCAGAGGCTCGCCTGTCGGATTCTTCACCTCTAAGAAGTCATCGCCGCAGGACATGAGTGCCAGTGACATCGCAAATGTGCCTGCTATGATTGATATATGATTCTTTTTCATAATACGTATGCTTTTTGGTGGTTAGGGATTAGAGTGAAATATTGAAACCTATGGTATAGGTGCGAGCCTGCGGGTACACGCCATAGTCAACGCCCAGGCTGGTCGAGCCGGAGCCAATCTCCGGGTCGAAGCCCCAATACTTAGTCCACGTGAAGAGGTTTTCTGCACGGGCATACACACGGAAACGGCTGACAGACAGCTTCTGCGTGAGATGGCGGGGCAGCGTGTAGCCTAACGTGATGTTCTTCAGGCGGAGGTAAGAGCCGTCCTGAATGTAAAGGTCGCTGCACACCCAGTTCTTGCTGTCGCCCTGCTTCAAGATGGGCACTCTGTTTGAAGTGCCTTCGCCTGTCCAGCGAGACAGCACCCATGTGGGATAGTTACCAGAGGCTATGTCCTGGCGGTAGGTGGCATCAAACACATCGGCACCGCTGACACCCTGGAAAAACACGCTGAGGTCAAAGCCCTTCCACTCGGCATCGAGATTAAGGCCGAATGTCCAGTCGGGAGTGCCGTTGCCAATGTTGGTACGGTCGTCAGAGGTAATCTGGCCGTCGCCGTTCACGTCGACAAACCGCAGGTCGCCGGGCTGCGCATCAGGCTGAATCAGCCCGCCCTGCGCGTTGGTATAGGCTTCTATTTCTGCGCGATTCTGGAACACGCCGTCGGTCTTGTAGCCATAGAAGAACGGGAACGGCTGGCCGTTCTCTGCGCGTGTGCCGCCGTCAGAGAACTGGTTGATGCCCCAGTTCATGAAGCCCGTGTCGTTGCCTAAGTTCTTCAATTCATTGTGCAGGTAGGAAGCATTGCCCTTGATGGCGAAGTGAGCATCCGCAACATTAAACTTGTAGCCCAGCTCAAACTCCCAGCCGGAGTTCTCCATGTCGCCGACATTGGCCAGGGGGCGAGCCTCGCCCACATAGCTCGGGATAGGCATGTCGATAATCATGCCGTTGGTCTTCTTGATGTAGTAGTCCACACTGAAGGTCAGGGCGTTGCTGAAGAAGCCGAAGTCGAGACCAAGGTCGGTCTGCTCGCTCTCCTCCCACTTCAGGTTTTCATTCGCAAGGCGGTTGGCCTTCGAGCCATAGACCATCGACTCCGCCATTCCGAAGTAGTAGTTACTGGTGTTGCCCATGGCGGTCAGTGTGGTGTAGGCGAAGTCGCCGATGTTGTCGTTACCGTTCTTACCCCAGCTGGCGCGGAACTTCAGGTTGGCGAGCCAGTCGCGGGTATTCTCCATGAACTTCTCGTTCATGATGTTCCAGCCCACGGAGGCTGAGGGGAACGTACCGTAGCGGTTGTTTGAGCCGAAGCGGCTGGAGCCGTCGCGGCGCAGCGTAGCCTGGAACATGTACCGCTCGTCGTAGTTGTAGCTAAGACGGCCGAAATAAGAGGCGAGGCGATGCTCAACGTAAGGGCCGCCGTAAACGCCTACATAACTCTTGGCGCCGGTAATCTGGCCGTTCTCATCGGTAGTAAGCCCGAGGTCACCGCCCGTGGTGTAGTCGATAGAGGGTTTGTCGGTATTCACCAAGTTCCAGTGCGAGCCGCCCACCACACTGCCCTTGAACTTCAGGGCCGACTGGCCAAGCACCACGCCGATGGTGTGCTTTCCGAAGGTCTTGTCGTAAGTCAGCGTGTTTTCCACCTGCCATGTCGTGTTGTTGGCCTTCTCTGAGAAAGCGGAGGTGTGGTCGGCATTGTTGTTGCCGGAAAGGTAGAACTTCTGCAAGGTCGCACCGTCACTGCCCCAGAACGACTGCTCGGCGCTCCAGGTGAAGTGGTACTTCAACTCATCCCACAGCTGGAGGTCAATGGAGAACTTGGGCATGAGCTTCTGCGACCATCCGCGGGTGGGGTTGCCCTGCATCATGGCTATCGGGTTGTTCTGCTCGTTGTACGAGCCAAGATAGCCGGGAACGGTGTAGGGGTCGCCGTTGGCATCGCGATACAAGTCGTAGGCCGAGTAGAGGTCTATCATGTCCTGAGCCACCTGGCCACGCAGGGTCAGCGGAAGCGTTGGAGCCAGATAGAGGGCAGAGCCGAGCGGAGAGCCCCAGGTGGAGTTGGCATCAATGCCCGTGCTGTGTACGCGCATGTAAGACACGTTGGCGCCCAGCTCGAGCTTGTTCAGGAAGTTGCGCTCTTTCGAGGCATCGAAGACCGTGTACTGGTTGTTGGAGCGGATGGTCAGGCGGTCATAGTTCGACTGTCCGTAGTTGCCGCCCACGATACCGTCCTGTGAGAAATAGCCGAGCGAGAGATAATAGTTCAGCTTCTCGCTGGCACCACTCACCGACAGGTCGTGCTGCACGATAGGCGCATTGTCGTTGAAGAGCAGGCTCTGCCAGTCCGTACCAAAGCCCTTTATGGCATCACCATTTGCATCGACCAGATTGTAGGGGTCGGCATAGAGGGGTGCAAAGCCGCCGTTCACATATTTCTCGTTCTGCAAAATGGCATAGTCGGTAGCACCTGTCACCTCGCGCTTTCTCCACGCGCTCTGCCAGCCATACGAGAAGTTGTAGCTGATGTTGGCCTTGTCCGACCGTCCTTTCTTGGTGGTTACCAGAATCACACCGTTGGCGGCGCGGGCACCATAGATGGCACCAGAGGCGGCATCCTTCAGCACCTCGATGCTCTCGATGTCATTCGGGTTGACCGACTCCATGCCATACTGGTCGGTCGGCATGCCATCAATAATGTATAACGGATTAGAGTCGTTGATAGTGCCAATACCACGGATGCGAATCATCGACTGCGAGCCGGGCTGACCAGAGGAAGACGTCACGTTCACGCCGGCGGCCATACCCTTCAGCGCATCCTCCGCACGAAGACGTGTCTTGCCCTCAAGGTCATCGGCACTCACCTTGGCAATAGAGGCCGTTACCACACTCTTCTTCTGCACACCATAGCCGATGACCACCACTTCGTCTAACAACTTGTCGTCTGGCTTCAGATAGACGGTCATCCTGTGGCGCGCCGCAAGCTCCTGGCTCACGTAGCCCACATACGACACAACGATGGTTGTACCTTCCTCAACCTTCAGCGTAAACACACCGTCATAATTGGTAATCGTTGCGTTCTGAGGGTTGGCCTTTTCGGAAACGGTAGCTCCGATGACGGGCTCGCCGTTTTCGTCAATCACAGTACCCAAAAGTCCTTGGGCATAAGATGTCATGGACACGAAAAGTGCCAATAACATCATGACTAACCTACTTTTCTTCATACTTGATTTTTTAATTGTTATTATTTTAGTTAGAGTTATTCCTCCGTTTTAGGTTTCTGCTGCAAAGTTATCTAAAAAAGTGGTATTGAAATTCCCCATTAATCCAAAAAGTGGAATAATATAGCACCACAAAATCAGCAACTTCCTAACATTCAACAAATTAACTTTTTGCTATTCCACGGAAAAAGTGGATATAATGTAAAGCCATAAAAGACACTTTTGCCACCAACCTCCCACTACTTTGACCTCATTCCCATCCATTTCGGAAGATTTCCACCGCATCATCAGCCCGCCCATACCTGCAGAAACATTCTGTACTTCTGCCGCCCATATTGCCCCCAACACCCTCCGCCGACACGGTATTTTTGGTAGGCTGATTACTGTGAAAGTACAGGCCATGAAAGTGCAGCCCCCTCAAAAAAATTAAATATCTTTACAATACAACACCGCCGAAAGTTCCTCTTTGTTTTCCTTTGCGAATTATTTTCGAAAAAGTGCCCAACTATACATATTTTCACGTATCTATCATATTATCAACTACTTACCATATGTATAGTTATCTTTTTAGTACCCCTGACTATACATGTTTTTTAGGGTTTTCATGTTATTTTCTACACTTTAGGATTCCACTTCTTGCCCTAAAAATACCCCCGCCTTCATAAACTAAAAAAAACTCGGCACTTTTTCGGAAAAAAGCGGCACTTTAGGAAAATTTCTCCGTGAGTTTCGGAAATTTCTCCGTGAGTTTTGCCCA
>JAFLSH010000044.1 GCA_022511055.1 Prevotella sp.
TTGCTTTCAAGTTGCAAATTTAGTTATATTTTCCTAATTATACAAGCAATTTACAAAAATTATTCATATCTTTGCAATCAAACAACCCAAACATGGTGAATCATGGAACAGACAGTAAGAATACGCTGCCGCAACAACGGGGCCGTCATTGAGGCGGCCGTAGGCTCAACCCTGGAATCGGTCTTCCGGCAGACGGGTCTGAAGATGGTGCATGGCCCGGTCTCCGCACGTGTCAACAACAAGGTCGAGGGCATGCACTACCGGGTGTACAACCATAAAGAGGTGGAGTTTCTCGACATGACTTCCGCCTCGGGTCTGAGAGCCTACACCCGCAGCCTCTTCTTCGTGCTTTGCAAGGCGGCCTACGAGCTGTTCAGCCCCTGCCGCGTTGGCATCGACATACCTGTCAGCAACGGCTACTATGTCAACCTGCAGATTGGCCGGCCGCTGACGGCTGCTGATGCCGATGCCCTGCGCCGCCGCATGCAGGAGATTATCGACAGCGCACTGCCCATACACCGCCATGTAACGACTACTGAGGAGGCCATCCGCATGTTCACGGAGATGCAGCAGATGTCGAAGGTCAAGCTGCTGCAGTCGACCGGCCGGCTCTATACCACGTACTATGACATTGACGGCTATCGCGACTATTACTACGGCGCGCTGCTGACCAACACCAGCCAGCTCTACCTTTTCGGGCTGGAAAAATACTATGATGGGCTGCTGCTCAGAGTGCCTTCCCGCGAACAGCCTGACGAGCTGGGCGAGATGACCCACCAGGATAAGATGTTCGGCATCTTCAAGGAGCATCACCACTGGCAGAGCATCATCGGCCTGCGCACCATCGGCGACCTGAACGATGCCATTGGCCAGGGCAAGTCGGCCACGCTCATACAAATCAGCGAGGCCCTGCAGGAGAAGAAGATTGCCCGGATTGCAGACGAGATAGCGCAGCGGAAGGGCATCAAGCTGGTACTGCTGGCCGGCCCCAGCAGCTCAGGCAAGACCACCACCTGCAAGCGCCTGTCGGTGCAGCTGGCCGTGAACGGCATCAAGCCCATCGAAATCTCGCTCGATGACTACTTTGTCGACCGCGTGAAAACGCCCCGCGATGAGAGCGGCGACTATGACTTTGAACACCTGCATGCCCTGAACCTGCCGCTGTTCAACGAGCAGCTCTCGGCGCTGTTCCGCGGCGAGGAAGTAGAGCTGCCGCGCTACGACTTCCCCACAGGCACGAGCCAGCGGAGCGGGCGCCGCCTGCGGCTGGGCGAGAACGAGATTCTGGTGGTCGAGGGCATTCACGCCCTGAATCCCGAGCTGACCGCCCAGATTCCCGATGAGCAGAAGTTCCGTGTCTACGCCTCGGCGCTGACTACCATCCTGTTAGATGACCACAACTACATACCCACCACTGACAACCGCCTGCTGCGCCGCATCATCCGCGACCATAAATACCGCGCTGTGTCGGCACAGGAGACCATCCGCCGGTGGCCATCGGTGCGGAAAGGCGAAAACCGCTGGATTTTCCCCTATCAGGAGAATGCCGATGCCATGTTCAACACGGCCATGCTCTTCGAGCTGGCGGTCATCAAGTCGCAGGCAGAGCCGCTGCTGGAGCAGGTGCCAGAGAATTGTGAGGCGTATGCCGAGGCTTACCGGCTGCTGAAGTTCCTGCACTATATCAAGCCCATCCCCGCCGACCAGATTCCGCCAACCTCGCTGCTGCGCGAGTTCCTCGGCGGCTCGTCGTTTGAGTATTAGGCGGAAAGAGCCTGCCGGCGGCAAATTTATGCCGGATTTCTTCGCCTGTCTTGGAAAAAGTTTGTAACTTTGCAGTCAGAAACAAAAAAATATATCGCGAATATGACTACAATCATTGCATTTGCAGCCTTTGTGGCTGTGGCACTCGTAGGCTGGTGCATTGCCGAAGGCAAGGATAAGGTGTTCAACTACAGCTACAATGAAGAAGAAGAGACCGTCATGGCACAGCAGCAGAAGGCGCTGGAACAGAACGGCTACACGGAGCTGAACATCGGCGATGTAATGCGCACGATTGCCACAACCGGCTATCAGGCTGTGTAAGGAAAACGCAGAGCCTGCCGCCTATGCAACAGGGCGGCGCGGGCTTGCGGGCAAAACCTCAGCGGAACACTTTGCGGAAACAGCGGTGGCGGCGGTGCTGGATAGACTCCAGGTACTGCCATTGGCTGCGTACACTCTCGTTTGACTCCATCTGGGGCATGGCCTCGGCCCAGCGGAAGCCGTAGCGCTGGAACTGGCGAATCAGGTCGTTGAAAATGAGGGCGTTGGCACCTTTGGAGCGATACTCTGGCAACACGCCGATGAGCAGCAGGTCTACGGTGTCGGTCTTGTGCCACTTCAGTATGCGCAGCAGCTGCCACCAGCCGAAGGGCAGCAGCTTGCCGTCGCGCGTCTTTTGCAGGGCGCGGCTGAACGAGGGGAAGGTGATGCCAAAGCCCACCATGCGGTCGCCATCCATCACGGCAGTCACCAAGTTCAGGTCGGCTATCTTGATATAGTCGTCAACCAGCTTGTCAATCTGGCGGGCTGACAACTCTGAGAAACCATAGAGGTCTTTGTAGGTGGCATTCAGCAGCCTGAACACCTCGCGGCCGTAGCCTTCGTCTATCAGCTCACGGCGCGTAAACTTGTGAACGGTCAGCCCGTAGCGGCGGCCGACCATCTCGGCTATCTTGGCAAACTTGTCGGGCACCACCTCGGGCACTTTCACCTTGTACTCCAGATAGTCGTTGTCTTTCTCAAACCCGCCCATGCGGCTGATGTGGTCGGCATAGTAGGGGTAGTTATAGTTGATATACATGGTCGAGAGCTGGTCGAAGCCCTCAACGAGCATGCCCTCGCGGTCGGTGTCAATGAAGCCCAGAGGGCCGGCCATCTCGGTCATGCCCCGCTCGCGCCCCCAAGCCTCAACGGCATTGAGCAGCGCCTTCGACACCTCAAGGTCATCGATGAAGTCAAACCAGCCGAAGCGCACCTGCTGCCGCTGCCAGCGCTCGTTGGCGCGCCTGTTGATAATGGCGGCCACCCGGCCCACCACACGCCCGTCACGCAAAGCCAGGAAATAGTCAGCTTCACAGCACTCAAACGAAGGATTCTTGTCGCGCCGCAGTGTGGCCATCTCGTCAAAGAACATATAGGGCACCGCCTGCGGATTGCCCCGGTACAGGTCATAATAGAACTGCACGAACTGCCGCAGTTCCCGTCGGGTAGTAACTTTGCGTATCTCTGTCATAATAGTGGTATTCTGACTGCAAAATTAGTATAAAACATTGAAACAACAAAAGAAAACTCCACAAAAAAATCTGGTTTTCCCTTTTTCACACAAAAAGTCATACAATTATTTGCCTAATTTGCGGGAAATGCGTAATTTTGCAACGAGAAAACGTATTCCACACTATGCAGCCATTGTACAATGCGGCTATGAGAATCGCGAAAGCAGTCTTCCGGCTGGCATGGAAGGCATGCCCGGAATGGATGCTCTCGCACGACAGTAAGACATACCAGTTCTTTGCCGGTCAGCAAGACTGCCTGAAGGCCATCCACGAAGCACTGGCCGGCAACACGAAGGAAGTGTACTGGGTACACGCCGTCTCGCTGGGCGAATATGGCGTGGCGCGCCCGATTCTGAAACGGCTACAAGCGGAGAATCGCTGCGTAGTCCTTACGTTCTTCTCGCCAACGGGCTATCTGGCACTGCACGGCAAGCGCAACACGGGAGCAGACCACATTTTCTACCTGCCGTGGGACACGGCCAAGAACGTGCGCGACTTCCTGGACACGGTCAACCCCCGCTGTGCCGTCTTCATCATCTCGGAATACTGGCTGAACTACCTGTCAGAGCTGCGCCGCAGGCAGATTCCCACGTTCATGGTGTCGGCCCTTGTGCCGGGAAACACCTACTTGAAACGGTGGTACATGCGCCCCATGCGCCACGCACTGAAAGCCGTTACCACGTTCATGGTGCTTAACGAGGAGTCACAGCAGACCCTGGCCTCCATGGGATTCCAGAACAGCACGGTCATGGGAGACCCCTTGTTTGACAACGCCCTCAGCATAGCGCAGACCCCATACGAGAATCCGATTATCGAGAAGTTCTGCCAAAGTGCCAACGGCGTGTTCATAGCCGGCAGCATCAGCGACAAGAATGACTTGGAACTGGTCAGCCAGCTGGCCAACAGCCAGAAAGACACGAAGTTCATCTTCGTGCCGCACGAAATCAGCGAACACACGCTGCTTGCCTATAAAGCCAGTCTGCACGGCCGCTCGGTCAACTACTCGGAATGCACACCCGACACGGATTTCAGCCAGACACAGGTGCTGATTATCAACTACGTGGGCGACCTGGCACGCATCTACCGCTACGGCCGGTGGGCATACGTGGGGGGCGGCTTCACGCCGCTGCTGCACAGCGTGGTTGAGCCAATGGTCTATGGACTGCCCGTAGCCTTCGGCCCACGCATAGAGCGCAAGGTCACGCCGCTGCAGATGGTCAACCTGGGCATCGGCTGCGTAGTGGAGACAAGCCAGGCGCTGCAAGAGTGGTTTCTGCAACTGAAAGACAACCGGGCGCTACAGGAAAGCATCAGCCGCAAGGCCATAGACTACGCGCAGAGCCACGCCGGTGCCACCGAGGCCATTGTCAACACCATCACCCAACAAGAAAAAAGATGAAGAACAAAATCATTCTCTCCATATCGCTCGGCCTGCTCAGGCTGTTGGCCCGGTTGCCCTTCTGCATGCTCTACGGAATCAGCAACGGCATAGCCTTTCTGCTGCAGCGGGTCATCAAATACCGCAGGCAGGTCATTCTCAACAACCTGCGCCGCTCGTTCCCGGAAAAGAGCGAACAGGAAATCCGGCAAATCGCCAGCCGCTACTACCGCCACATGGGCGACCTGATAGTGGAGTCTGTCAAGCTGCTGCATATCAGCAACCGGCAGCTGGAAGAACACATCAGTGTGCGGCAGGCTGACCTGATAGAGCGGCTGGCAGCCGATGGGCGCTCAGTCATTGTCTTTCTTGGCCACTACGGCAACTGGGAGTGGGTACAGGAAGTGACCCGCCACTACAGCCGGCCGCAGCTGAACGCCGAGATTTACCGCCCTGTGAAAGACCCTGTGAGCAATACCATCATGAAAGCCGTCAGGGCACGGTTTGACACCATGCTCATACCGCAGAAGCAGGCCGTGCGCACACTGCTCCGGCTGAACAACGAAGGCAGGCAGTTCCTGGTGGGATTCATTGCAGACCAGCGCCCCAACAGCAAGAACCTGCACCACTGGACTTGGTTTCTGAACCAAGACACGGCCTACGCCACCGGCGGCGAAGAGATAGGCCGCCACCTGAACTGCCACTTTGTCTACCTGGACATCGAGAAGCCCAGCCGCGGCCACTACATTATGACTTTCCACGAAATGAAGCCTGCCGAACACACCCAGCAGCCCTATCCCTACACGCTGCTTTTCATGCAGCTCATGGAGCAGACCATCCGCCGCGACCCTGCCTACTGGCTCTGGTCGCACAACCGCTGGGAGTTTGACAGGGAAGGAAACACCATACAAAGGAAATAGCAACAACAAAAACAAGAATCATCAAACTATCAAGGAGAAACAACATGAATATCATTTGCGTTATTCCCGCCCGGGCCGAGTCAACCCGTTTTTTTGAAAAGCCCCTGGCGCTGATTCTGGGCAAGCCCATGATACAGTGGGTCTATGAACACTGCAAAGACGTGCCTGAGTTCAGCGAGGTCTACGTGGCTACCGATAGCGACAAGATTAAGCAGGCCGCCGAGCAGTTCGGCGCCAAGGTTATCATGACCCGCAACGACCACGATACGGCCACCGAGCGGCTCTATGAGGTATCGACCAAGGTAGAGGCCGACCTTTATGTCATGGTCAACGGCGATGAGCCGCTGCTCACCCGCGAAGCCATCATTCAGTGCATTCCCAACCACATAGAAGAAGGGCAGCTCTACGTGTCGAATCTCATGACCGACTTCTCTAACCCCGTTGAGGTGGTAGATGCCACCAACCTGAAGATTGTAACCGACCAGCACGACCGCTGTCTGTTCATCTCGCGCAGCCCCATCCCCTACCCCAAGGGCAACATGGACTACGTCTACCATAAGTTCGTGGGCGTGGGCGCCTTCAACCGCCAGGCACTCGACTTCTACCACAACACGCCGCGGGGCCCCATTGAGAAGATTGAGGAGAACGACTCGTTCCGCTTCATTGAAAACAACGTGCCCATCTATTACTACAACTGCCACTGCAAATCACTCTCCGTTGACAACCGCAAGGACATTGAGGGCGTGGAACACTATCTGAAAAACAAAACCCAATGAGCATGCGGATTGCTTCACTCAAAAAAGGTCTCTCCAATGCAAGCTATTTTGCCGGACACTTTTTAGAATATGCACTCGTACCCAAACTGTTCTACCGCTACAGACTGGACCGGCTGCTAAGCAGTTTAAGCCCTGAAGAGCGAGAACTTGTTACGAAGCGGGCTGATTATTACAACAAGCTCAACGAGCAAACTCCCATTGAAGGTGGCACTGAGGTGGGTCACTACCGATTCCCCTACAAGAAGATTAGCTACGAAGGCAGAAGACGGCGTTTTGCCGCCTATTTCTTCGACCAATACGAAGTCATGAGATATTTTCCCCCCTCAAGCAGATTCCTGTATATCCATGGCGATGTAAGAAAAGTGCCAGCTCAGCCCACATTCGTGAAAAGCCGACCCATAGTCGGCAACTCCACAATGCAAAACGCAGACTGGCCAGACAGCAATGCCAATGCTGTCATACTGAAACTCAATAAGCGCCGCCACTATCACTTCGTTAACGACACCAAATCGTTTGCAGAAAAGAAGGACATGCTGGTATCCAGAACAACCTGGTGTAATGCCAGGCCTTGGCGCCGCTTGTTCTGCGAATTGTTTTGGAATCACCCCATGTGCGATGTAGGAAAGAGCAAGGCAGAGCCCGATGAAGACTTTCCTGAAAGTGTTAAAGGGTTTATGAGCATAGAAGAGCAGTTGAACTATAAGTTCATAGCCTGCGTTGAAGGCATCGATGTGGCCACTAACCTAAAATGGGTCATGGCTTCCAACTCTGTTGCAGTCTCTCCCCCTATGAGATACGAGACCTGGTTTATGGAAGGCACACTGATTCCAAACTACCATTACATAGAAGTGCGACCCGATTTCTCTGATTTGATTGACAAACTGAATTACTATCTTGCCCATCCGCAAGAGGCAGAAGCTATCATAGAGCATGCACATGAATATGTGGCGCAGTTCAGGAATCAGCGGTTGGAACTGGCCACGCAACTTACCGTTGCACAGAAATATTTCAAGAAAACGGTATCGGGATGAATACACGCAGCACACATATTGCCTTTATCCACAAGGAATTCCCCTTTGGCGGCGCAGAAAAAGTAACCCTTGACACGGCAAACTACCTTTGCTCCCATGGGTACGTTGTAACAATTCTAACCACTAAGCACAACGAACAGCTTTATCCGCAAGGCTGCAAAAAGCTGTTCAAGGTAGAGCTGCTGCCACCACACAACATAAAATCGTCAAAGGCAGTTGCAAACTTTGTTCGCGATTTTATCAACAACCATAAGGTCAGTGTGCTGGTTACCTCACGCGAGCTGCTATATGCCAAATGGCTGAAATCGCAGACAAAGGTTAAGCTGGTGTTCGAATTACACAGCTCCCCCTATTACGAATTCTTGGACATAGAAGAGAAGAAAGCCAATAGCCTGTTGACAAAGATTATCTATAATTGCGGAATACAATGGATTACAACACAGTTCTACCGCAGTAAGTATAAGCGGGTATATGGCTGGGCCGATGCTTATGGTGTATTGTGTGAAGCCTATAAGCAGACGGTTGCCAATGAGCTGAAACTTAGCAGTGGCAACAAGCTCTGGGTACTGCCTAACTCCGTTGAGCCAGCCACTCCTATCGCGTGGAACAAGCAAAAAGTCATTGTTTTCATTGGGCGGCTTAGCTATCGCGACAAACGGGTCGACCGCCTGTTACGAATATGGCAGAAGGCTCAGCCACAACTGGAAGGCTGGCAACTGAAGATTGTTGGCGATGGCCATGAAAAAGAGTCTCTTCAGCAACAAGCCCTGCTTCTGGGGCTGAAGGAACTGTCATTTGAAGGTCAGAGCAATCATGTGAAACAGTATTACGATGAAGCAGCCATGCTCTGCCTGACTTCCTCGTTTGAAGGCTGGCCAATGTCTGTGGCTGAAGCCCAGGCCAACGGGGTTGTGCCCTTGGTGTTCGACAGCTTTCTGGGAGCCAAGGAAATGATACCCACTTCTAACGAGGGTATTCGGGTTGCTCCTTTTGACGAAGCTGCTTTTGCGGAAGCGCTTGTGCAGCTGGGTAATAATCCAGAACGGTTGGAGAGGATGCGGAAATGCGTAGTGGAAAAAGCCAATACATACAGCATCGACAAAGCTGGAGAAGCATGGATGAACATGTTAAGCCATCTGCTCACAGAAAACTGAAAGAAACATGTATAATAAGAGTAACCTGCATATACTAATCATACGCCTGTCAGCCCTGGGCGATGTGGCCATGACCATACCGGCCATCTACAGCTGCGCCCGCAGCAACCCCGGCTGCACACTGCACGTGGTGACTTCGGCGTTCTGCGCCCAGCTGTTCATGGGCGCCCCTGCCAATGTCATGCTCCACCCTGTCGGCAAAGACTGTCAGCACGGGCTGCTGGGCACATGGCGCATGCTGCGCCAGCTGCACACCCTGCCCGTTGATGCCGTGGCCGACCTGCACAACGTGCTGCGCTCCTGGGTGGTCGACTGGTCGTTCCGGCTGCGGGGATGCCGTGTGCAGATGCTCGACAAGATGCGCCGTGAGCGCAGGCTGATTCTGCGCCACGGCAAGACAGCCTCTGTGCCGTTCACGGAGCGCTATTTCAACGTGTTTCGCCAACTGGGGCTGAACGTAGAGCCTTCGTTCACCACCGTAACGGCAAACGACAATGCCACGCCGCCCGACTTCTCTGCCATCTTGCCCGCTGACGGTCTGGTGCCCATAGGCATAGCCCCCTTTGCCCGCTACCGCAACAAGACCTACCCCCTGCCGCTCATGGAGCAGGTTGTGGCGCGGCTCTCGGCAGACGGGCGTTTCCGCACCCTGCTGTTTTCCGGCGGCAAGACCGAAAGCGAGCAGATGGAACGGTGGCAACGCAAATACCCGAACACCCTGTCTGTGGCGGGAAGGTTTAGCCTGGCTGACGAGGTCAGACTCATGGGCCGGCTGCGGGTCATGGTCACCATGGACTCTGCCAACATGCACCTGGCCTCACTCTCCGGCTGCCGTGTCATCTCGGTATGGGGGTCTACCACTCCCCGCTGCGGCTTCCTCGGCTGGCGGCAGAGCGAGGGCGATGCCCTGGTGGCCGGCTGCGACTGCCAGCCCTGCACCATTGCGGGCAGCGCGCACTGCCGCTACGGCGACTACCACTGCCTGACCGGCCTGACACCCGAACACCTGTACACCCGTATCAAAGAAACCACAAAAATATAAGCATTATGTTGAAACACAGAGCCATTTCCATAATCACCTATTTCGCCATCTGCCTCTGCATCTTTCTGCTGATACAGAAGCCGCTGTTCCTGTTCTACAACTGGGCTCAGGGAACGGCCGCCATGTCTGCAAGTGACTGGGCGGCAGTCTACTACAACGGCTTTGCCATCGACCTGGCCTCAGCCGGCTACCTGACCGCCCTGCCCCTGCTGCTCATCTGGGCTTCGCTGCTGCTGCCGCGCTTTCCCGTGCTGACATGCCTGAAAGTCTACAACCTGGTCATTGCCATCTGCCTGGCTCTTATCACCACCGCCGATGCCGCGCTCTATGAGTTCTGGGAGTTCAAGCTCGATGCCACGGTGTTCATGTATATCGGCGACCCGAAAAACGCCTTTGCCAGCGTGTCGGCAGGCTATGTGCTGCTGCGGCTGCTGGCTGTCATCGGCCTGGCCGCGCTCTACTACTGGCTGCTGATGCTGCCCCGCCGCAGCTGGCGGCAGACGGGCATGCCCCCTAAATGGTACTGGAGTTCATTAGCCATGCTGGCGCTGGGCGGGCTGACGTTCTGCGCCATTCGCGGCACCCGCATCTGGCCCAACACCCCTTCGCGTGTCTTCTACTCGAGGAACGCCTACCTGAACCACGCCGCCCTGAACCCCATGTTCAACCTGATTTACACCTCGACCAAGCAAGACAAGTTCGACAAGGAGTTCAACTTCTTCACTGAGGAAGAGCGCGCCCGCGACTACGAAGGGCTGTTCCCCACGAGCGGAGCCACCGCCGACACACTCATTCACAACCAGCGCCCCAACGTGCTGCTGATAGTCATGGAAGGCTTTGGCTCGCTGTTCATCAAGAGCTTAGGGGGCATGGACAGCGTAGCACCCTACATGAGCCGGCTGGTCGACGAGAGCATTGCCTTCACCAACTGCTATTGCAGCAGCTTCCGCACCGACCGCGGCATTGTCTCTGTCATCAGCGGCTATCTGGGCCAGCCCACCACCAGCATCATGCGCTACACCCACAAGGTGAACACCCTGCCCGGACTGCCGAAGACACTGAAGACGGCGGGCTACGACACCCAGATACTCTATGCCAGTGACATCACCTTCTTCGGCATGTCTGAATACTTCTTCGCCACGGGCCATGACAAGCTCATCAGCCAAGACGACTTCCCCGCCAGGCAGCGCTCCACCAAGTGGGGCGTGCCCGACCATGAAGCCGCCGCCTGGCTCTACGATGACATTCAGCAGCGGCACAAGGCAGGCGGCAGGCCGTGGTACACCACCTTTCTCACCATCAGCTCGCACACGCCCTTCGATGTGCCCTACCACCGCCTGGAAGACGAGAAGCTGAACTCGTTTGCCTATACCGATGAGGCCATCGGCCAGTTCATCGACCGGCTCAGGCAGTCGCCCGCATGGGACAACCTGCTGGTAGTCATCACGGCCGACCACGGCTTCAACCACCGCCCGGTGGCATCGCCCGACTTTCCCTTCATACCCTTCCTGCTGACGGGCGGTGCGGCCAACGAGCCGCGGCGCATCGACACGTTCTGCAGCCAGACCGACATTGCCGCCACCATACTCGGACAGATGGGGCTGCCCCACGACGACTTTCCCTTCAGCCGCGACATAACGGCCGACACCTACCGCTATCCCTTTGCCTTCAACACGTTCAACAACGGCTTCAACCTGCGCGACTCCACGGGCTATACCGTCTACGACAACGTGGCGGGCAAGGCCACCTACGGCGCAGACGAGCGCCGCGAACACATAGGGAAGGTCATACTCCAGACACTGTATGGCGACTTGAGCGCCCGATGAGGAAAACTATGATTTCTATGAAAAAGACGATTGCCAAGTTATTACAGCCAGCCATAAACCAGTGGCCAATATTATTGACCTACATTGTATGGATAGGTTGGTCTTCTGTGTTACAAAATCCTTTCTACCGCTGGTTTACCATCATGCTGCACGCTTATCTGGTAGCAGCACTGGTGGAATGGAGTAAAAGCAAGATTATAAAAGCATTAGCCTACGGCTTTATGTTTATCCTGTTTTTTACCGAGGCAGCACTGGAGGCATGCTACGACCTGGCCATCTCGCCGAGCATGCTGCATCTGCTCGTTGAGACCAATGCGCACGAATCGCAGGAGTTTCTGTCGAATCTGGTCATGCTCCCCGCCTTCTGGATAATCACTGGCGTGGCCATAGCCTTAGCCTGGCTGGCGCGCCAGGCCGAGCGCAAACGGCTGCACGTGGCCGCCTGGCTGCAAAAGCCGCGCCCATACAAAGTGCTGAAGACTGTATTGCCTATATGGCTGGCGGTGGGCATTGGTTGCAGCTGGTGCTACGTGAGCCTATTCCAGTGTAAAAGCACTGACGAGGTGGCTGATTGGAATCTGCACATGCGATACCCCAGCGATGCCATGACACGTGTAGTCATTGCTTTGTTCGACACACAAATAGCCAAACACGAAATGGATGAGGCCATCAGCCAAGCCCAAGCCTCATTGGACACAAGAGTCGCTCCTGCCGGCGACTCGGTGCGCGTGATTTTCGTTATCGGCGAATCGTACATACGCCAGCATGCCTCGCTCTACGGCTACCCGCTGAACACCACGCCCTTCCTTCTGGCGGAACAGGCCAACGGGCGGCTGGTGGCCTTCACCGATGCCGTGAGCCCCTACAACCTGACGACCCAAGTGATACGTAACCTGATGAGTTGCAACAGCATAAGTAATGACGAGCATTGGTCGCAACAGCCGCCGCTGACCGCCGTTTTCCGTGCCTGCGGCTATAACGTGGAGATGTACGACAACCAGAAGGATTTCCATCTGGCCGCTACCTTCTCCTTTGCCTTGAACACCTTCCTCTACCATCCCCGCATGGCCGAACTCTGCTACGACGAGACCAACGACCGTGTGTTCGACTACGACGGGCAGCTGATAGACTACTATCGCAGCCGGCCGCATGCCGCCAGCGCCCGCCATCTCACCGTGTTCCACTTGGTCGGGCAACATGTTCAGGCAAAGAATCGCTACCCGCGGACAGACCCGCGCTTCTGCCGCTTCACGGCCGACAGCCTGACGTGGCGGCACGAGCCGTGGCTGACACAGCGCAAGCGCCAGGAGATAGCCCACTACGACAATGCCACACGCTACAACGACTACGTGTTGCAGCAGATTGCGCAGCTCTACTCTGACGAGCCGACGGTGATGGTCTACCTGTCAGACCACGGCGAGGAGGTCTACGACTACCGCAACAGCATTGGCCGTTTTAACGGCGACGACCTCAGACAGATGCTCGACTACCAGTGTGCCATTCCTCTGATAGTCTGGTGTTCCGACCGCTACCTCAGCCAGCACCCCAACGTGGCTGGGCAGCTGAGGCAGGCCAAGGACCGCCCGCTAATGACCGACAACATCTGCCAACTGCTGTTCCATCTGGCAGGGCTGACCCACCAGCCTTATTACAGGGCGCAGCACGATGTGCTAAGCCCCGACTACCAGTGCGGGCCGCGCATTTTGAACGACCAATATGACTATGACCAGATAAAAAGCGAAAAGCCATGATGATTTGGTAGTTTTTAAAAGGTATGTAAGCAACCCAAGACCGCGGGAAAATAACGCCCTCGCGCGCGCGTATATTCGCGCGCATATAGTGTAGGCCAAAAGTTACTCTGCCCACACCCTCGACACCCCCTACACCCTGCGCTCGTAAGTGTCTGATTATCAATGGTAGTTTGTGGTCATCCTGGGTGTTGGGTATGAGACGGCCCCAACACCCTCCCCCACACCCAGGGTGCAGATTGGGTGCAGGGTAGATTTCTTCCCCTACACCCAAAATGGCATGAAATGACTACTGATAATCAGGCACTTACAAGTGCAGGGTGTCGGGGGTGTTGAGGGTGCAGGGCATCCAGTTTATATGACTACTATATATATACGCGCGCGAGATTTTCGCCGCAGTTCAGCCGAAAAAGGTAATCGGTTCAGCTGGATTTG